>NZ_CAURTV010000160.1:0-5515 GCF_963527515.1 uncultured Cellulomonas sp.
GGCCAGCAGGAGGCACGCGGCGAGGGCCAGCCCGGCCGGCGGCCAGAACGCACCCATGGCGAGGACGGTGCCCACGCCGAGCACCGCGGCGACACCCGCCGGCAGCAGCCCGCGCACGACGACGTCGCCCACGGTGTCGACGTCCGCACCCACCCGCGCCAGCAGGTCCCCGCGGCGCACGCGCAGCAGCGTCTCCGGGCGCGCGACCTCCAGCCGCTCGTAGAGCGACGTCCGCAGCTGGGTCATGCCGCGCAGGGCGACGTCGTGCGAGACCAGCCGCTCGAGGTAGCGCAGCACGCCCCGGCCGATGCCGAACGCCCGCACCGCCACCGTCGCCACCGACAGCTGGAGCACGGGCGGCATCTGCGAGGCGCGCGCGATGAGCCACGCGGACACGGCCGCGAGCGCGACGCCGCAGCCGAGCGCGAGCGTGCCGAGCAGCAGCGCGAGCGCGAGGCGCCGGGGGTCGATGTCCAGGAGCCGGACCGCGCGCCGCAGCGTCCCGCGGCTCATGCCGGGACCTCCGCGGCGGCTCGCACGCGGACCACGGCGTCGGCCGCGGCAACCAGCGAGGGACGGTGCGCCACGAGCAGCACGGTCCGGCCGGCGTCCCGCAGCGCGCGCACGGTGTCGAGGACGACCTGCTCGCCGGCCGCGTCCAGGTGGGCGGTCGGCTCGTCGAGCACCACGAGCGGCGTCTGCGCGAGCAGCGTGCGGGTGAGCGCCACGCGCTGGCGCTGGCCGAGGCTCAGGCCGTCGCCGCCGCGACCCAGCGGGCTCGCCCAGCCCTGCGGGAGCGTTGCGAGCACGTGGTCCAGGCCGGTGAGCGTCGCCGCCGTCGCGCGCGCCGCGGGGTCGCCGCCGACCAGCTCCTCGACGGTCCCTGGCTCGAGCACGGGACGCTGGGGGAGCCAGGACACCTGCGCCCACAGGGACGACGGGTCGACCTGACTGAGGTCCACCCCGTCCACCGACGCGCGGCCTGCGTCCGGCCGGAGCAGCCCGAGGAGCACCTCGAGCGCCGTCGTCTTGCCGACGCCGCTCGGACCCGTGAGGGCCACGACCGTGCCGGGGCGCAGGACCAGGTCGAGGTCGTGCGGCGTGCTGCCCCCCGCGGTCCGCACACCCACACCGTCGAGCCGCAGGGTGGCCGTGCGCAGGTCCGGCGCGGGCACGGTCCCGGCCTGCGGGACAGGCGTCTCGAGGACCTCGAACGCCTGCCCGGCTGCGGCCACCCCGTCCGCGGCGGCGTGGAACTGCACCCCGACCTGCCGCAGCGGCAGGAAGACCTCGGGCGCCAGCACGAGGACCGCGATCCCGGTGACCAGGTCGAGGTCGCCCTCGACCAGCCGCAGCCCGATGCCGACCGCCACGAGCGCCACCGAGAGCGTCGTGAGCAGCTCGAGCACCATGCCGGACAGGAAGGCGATGCGCAGGGTGCCCATCGTCGCCCGGCGATGGGCGTCGCCCAGGCTCCGGACGCGGGCGCCGGGGCCGCGCTCGCGGCCGTGCGCGCGCAGGGTGGGCAGTCCCGCCAGCAGGTCGAGCACCTGCGCCCCGAGCCGCTGCATGCTGGCCAGGCCCTGCTCGGACCGCCCCTGGGTGAGCCGCCCCACCAGCACCATGAACACCGGCACGAGGGGCAGCACGACGACGAGGATCGCGGCCGAGACCCAGTCCAGCCCGAGCACGACCAGCAGCACCCCGGGGGTCACCGTCGCCGCGAGCACCAGCTGAGGCAGGTACCGCACGAAGTACGGCTCGAGGGCGTCGAGCCCGCGCGTGGCCAGCGTCACCACCGCCGGGCCCTCACCGGACGCCAGCCACCGCGGCCCCAGCGCCAGGGCGTGCTCGACCACGCGCTCGCGCAGCTCGGCCACGGTCCGCGTCGCCGCCCGGTGCGCGAAGCGCTCCTGCACCGCGGTGACCAGCGCCCGTGCCACCACGACGGCCGCCAGCCACGCGATCCCCGGGCCGAGGACGTCCAAAGTGGCGCCGTCGGTCACCGCGTCGCCGAGCGCGTGCGCGAGCAGCAGCGCCTGCGCGACCACCAGGGCCGCCGTGAGCACACCCAGGGCGGCGGTCAGCGCCACGTACCCGCGGGCGGCCCGCGCGTGGCGCAGCAGGCGCGGGTCCAGCGGCCTCACCGGTCGACGGACGTCGGCTTGTCCAGGGCGGGGACCTTGTCGAACGTCAGGCCGGTGTGGCCGGGGATCTGGTGGGCGGAGATCCGCTTGCGGAACACCCAGT
Source organism: uncultured Cellulomonas sp. (assembly GCF_963527515.1). NCBI lineage: Bacteria > Bacillati > Actinomycetota > Actinomycetes > Micrococcales > Cellulomonadaceae > Cellulomonas > uncultured Cellulomonas sp. The sequence continues at coordinate 2,251 of NZ_CAURTV010000160.1, forward strand.
ACGTCCAGCCCTGGTAGAGCAGGACCAGCGGGGTGAGCAAGGCGGCCACCCAGGTCATGACCGTGAGCGTGTAGCTGGTGGACGCGGCGTTGGTGACCGTGAGCGAGTTGGCCGGGTCGAACGCCGGCATGACGTCGGGGTACATCGAGCCGAAGATCAGCACGACGGCGGCGACGATGGCGACCGCCGAGGCGGTGAACGCCAGCCCCTCCCGGCGGCTGCGCGTGGCGACCACCAGGACGACGAGCGCTCCGGCGGCCAGAACCACGGCGGCCCAGGTCCACGGCACCGAGTAGGCGGTCTGCGCCCACACGGCCCACGCCCCGGCGACGACGAGCGTCAGCACGGACGACCGCGCGGCGAACGCCCCGGCGCGCGCGCGCATGTCCCCGTCCGACTTCAGCGCCAGGAACACCGCGCCGTGCGTGAGGAAGATCAGCGCGGTCGTCGCCCCGCCGAGCAGGGCGAACGGGTTGAGCAGCGCCCAGAAGCCACCCACGTACTGGTGGTCGGCGTCGAGCTCGACGCCGCGCACCAGGTTGGCGAACGCCACGCCCCAGAGCACGGCCGGCACCCAGGACCCGACGATGAGCGACCGGTCGGCCAGCGACCGCCACCGGTCGTCGTCGATCTTGCCGCGCCACTCGAACGAGACCACCCGCACGATGAGCGCCAGGAGGATGAGCAGCAGCGGCAGGTAGAAGCCGGAGAACATCGTCGCGTACCACTCGGGGAACGCCGCGAACGTGGCGCCACCCGCGGTGAGCAGCCAGACCTCGTTGCCGTCCCAGACCGGGCCGATCGTGTTGATCATGACGCGACGGTCGCGGTCCTTGGCGGCGCGGTCGCCGCGGGACAGCAGGCCCAGCAGCATGCCGACGCCGAAGTCGAACCCCTCGAGCACGAGGTAGCCGGTCCACAGGACGGCGATGAGGAGGAACCAGACGGTCGTGAGCTCCATGGTCGTCGGCTCCGCTCAGTACGCGAACGACAGGGGACGGTCGGGGGCGCCGTCCGGGTCGTTCTCGGGGTTGTCCGGGCTGGGGTCGCGCTCGGTGTCGGCGACGCCCTCGATCGCGTACCGGTGCATGAGCCGGTACCAGAACACGGCGAGCACGCCGTAGAGCAGGGTGAAGGCGATCAGGCTGGTGAGGATCGTCCCGGCGCTGGTCACGGTCGACACCCCGCGTGCCGTGAGCAGCCAGACGCCGTCGACGCCGCTCGGGTTCGGGTTGGGCGCCACGACCCACGGCTGGCGGCCCATCTCGGTGAAGATCCAGCCGAACGACGACGCCAGGAACGGCGTCACGATCGCGGCGATGCCCAGCCGGCCGAACCAGACGTTGCCGCTCACCCGTCCCTTGCGCGTCAGCCACAGAGCGACCAGGGCCAGTGCCGCCGACCCGGCGCCGAAGCCGATCATCAGCCGGAACGACCAGTAGGTGATGAGCAGGTTGGGCTGGTAGTCGACCGGGTTGCCCTCGTCGTCCGTGAAGCCGAACCGGTCCTCGTACTCCTGCTGCAGGGTCTCGACGCCGGGCAGGGGCTCCGTGAAGCTGCCGGTGGCCATGAAGGACGTGAGGCCGGGGATCTCGATGACGTGGTTGACGCCCTCACAGGAGTTGCTCAGGTCTCCGATCGCCAGGATGGAGAACGGTGCGCCGCCCTCGGTCGTGCGGCACAGGGCCTCGGCCGACGCCATCTTCATCGGCTGCTGGTCGAACATGAGCTTGGCCTGCCAGTCGCCCGAGAGCGCGACACCGACTCCCGAGACGAGCATGACGACCACGCCGAGCACGACCGCGGGCCGGTACACGTCGCGAGCCTTGTCGGCCTGCCCCGCGCGCACCAGACGGACCATCCACCACGCGGCGATGCCTGCGACGAAGGTGCCCGCGGTGAGGAACGCCGCGGCGATCGTGTGGGGGAAGGCGGCGAGCACCGTGGGGTTGGACAGCACGGCGCCGATGTCGACCATCTCGGCGCGGCCGGTGGTCTCGTTGTAGATCGAGCCGACGGGGTGCTGCATCCAGGAGTTGGCGGCCAGGATGAAGAACGCGGAGAGGTTCGTCGCGATCGCGACGGCCCAGATGCACGCCAGGTGGATCCTCTTGGGCAGCTTGTCCCAGCCGAAGATCCAGAGCCCGAGGAACGTGGACTCGACGAAGAACGCGGCGAGCGCCTCCATCGCCAGGGGAGCCCCGAACACGTCGCCGACGAAGCGCGAGTACTCGCTCCAGGCCATGCCGAACTGGAACTCCTGCACGATGCCGGTGGCCACACCGATCGCGAAGTTGATCAGCAGGAGCTTGCCGAAGAACTTGGTCAGGCGCAGCCACCGCTCGTTGCCGGTCCGCACCCAGGCCGTCTGCATGATCGCGACCAGGGGCGCGAGACCGATCGTCAGCGGGACGAAGATGAAGTGGTAGACGGTCGTGATGCCGAACTGCCATCGAGCGACGTCGAGCGTGTCCACGAGCCCCTCCGGGGGTGCGAGCGTGTACGGGGGGTCGGGCCCGCGACCGTGCCTGATGTGCGGACCTGGGGAAACGCTAGGACCAGCACCGGTGTGGCTCTGGGACCAAGGTCCCGGAAGACGTCAGGCCGTCAGAAAGAGCCGGCGGGCGCGTCGGGCACCGCGGAGCACGCCGAGCGGGGGCCCCTGTGCGATACTGACGGCGGTCCACGGGGCGACCACACCGTCCCCGGACCCTTGAGCTCGCAGCACCAGCATGTCGTGCGCGCCAGCCGCCGCTCTGCCGCCCGCTGGTCCCCGATCGGGACCGACGGCTCCGGCCTCGCAGGCGATGGCGCCGACGTGGTGCAGCAGCCACGACCGCCGACTTTCCGTCGCCGCGCAGCACGCGTGCGACGACCGACCGACCGAGTGCCGCCGCAGTGTGGGTGGCGATGCCCGGTAACCAGGAGCACTTCGCGTGACCGACGACAACACCCCCACCACAGACGCGACGACCGCCGGGGGTGAGGCACCGCCCGCACCTCCGCGCCGCCGCCGTGCCACCCGTGTGACGGCCGCCCCCGGCGCCGACACGGGCGCTGCTGCAGTCGCCCCGGCCCCGGCAGCCGCCGTGGAGCCCGCGCCGCCCGTCGAGGTCCCAGCTCCCGAGGCCTCCGCACCCGAGGCGTCCGCGCCTGAGGTGCCTGCATCGGCGGCCACCGCACCCGCGTCCTCCGCGCCGAGCGCCGACGACGCTCCGGCCAAGAAGAAGTCGCGTCGCGTGACGCGCACGGTGGTCCCCGTGGC
>NZ_CAURTV010000161.1:0-5497 GCF_963527515.1 uncultured Cellulomonas sp.
CTCGAGGCGCGCCTGCACCGCGGCGGTCGCCGCCGGTGGCGTCGCCTCCGCCTCGTCGGGGAGCAGGTCGCGCCAACCCGGCTGACCGAGGAGCCAGGCGCCCGCCGCGGACTGCACCGACCGCGGAGCGGGGTCCGCCGCGTCCGGCACCACGCCGGCCGCCAGCTCGGGGTTCGTCTGCGCCCACACCCGGGCGACCCGGGCCCGGAAGCCGTCGTCCTGCAGCGCGCCCCACAGCGGTCCCGCTCCGGCCGTCGCACGCCGGCGCGGGGCGAACCGGTGGACGGCGCGCAGCGTCGGCGGGACCTCGACGGGCTCGGTGGCTCCCAGGACGTCCGCGGCCACCTGCACCAGGGCCGTGCGCAGTGAGGTCGGCACCTGCTCGGCGTCGTCGCCGGTCACGCCCTCGCTGCTCATGACCAGCACCCTAGGCGGCCAGGACGGCAGACGGCCCGACGACCACCCCGGGAGGTGACCGTCGGGCCGTGCTGCCGCCGCGGGTCAGGGAGTCGTGGCCCCCAGGACGTACGCGCCGGAGCCGGAGTAGGCGTCGACGACGTACCGGTACGTGCCGGCGGTGCCGGTGTAGGTGAACGCCTCGTTGTTCGACGCGGTGGTCCCCCGGGCGACCGTCGACCAGGCCGTCCCGCTGCGCTTCTGCAGGTAGAGGTCGAAGTCGGCGCCGGTCGGCCCCGCGAGGCACAGCCGGAAGGTGCCGCTGCGCGTCACGCTCACGGAGCCGCCTGAGGGCTGGGCCACCGCGGACCCGGAGCTGAGCGTCCCCTGGTAGCTGGCCGCGTAGCCCGAGCACGCCGTCGTCGGGGGCGGGGTGGTGCCGCCTCCCCCGGTGGTCAGCGTGAGGCCGTAGGCGGACAGGATCTCGTTGACGGGCTGGAAGTACGTGGTGCCACCCGAGGAGCAGTTGCCTGACCCGCCCGACGTCACGCCCTGCGCCTGGTTGCCGGCGATGAGCGAGCCGCCCGAGTCACCCGGCTCCGCGCAGACGTTGGTCCGGATGAGCCCGCTGACGGTGCCCTCCGCGTAGGTCACGCTCGCTCCACGGGACTGGATCGTCCCGCAGTGCCAGCCCGTGGTCGAACCTGACCGGCAGACGGCCGCACCGACGGCGGCGTCGGTGGAGCCGGCCACGGAGACGCGCGAGCCGTTGTACTGGTTCACCGCGCCGACGGGCGTGTTCCCCGCAGCCGCGCCGATCCACGAGTAGTCGTTGCCGGGGAAGCTCGACCCGCGGAACGTCCCGCTCGGGGTCGCGGTGGTCGCCCCGACCCGGCCGCAGTGCCCGGCCGAGACGAAGCCGCCGGTGACCGCGAACCCGACCGAGCACCGCGACGTGCCGCCGATCGTGTAGGCGTTGCCACCGATGATGTCGATGAAGGTCCGGGGAGCCTCCTGCGTGGCCTGGAACGTCACCGCACCCGTCGGCACCCCAGCGCGCTCGACCAGCTCACGCGCGGCCGACTCGCCGCCCGGCCGGACCGAGACGACGACCTGGTTGGTCGTCACGTCGACGTACCAGCTGGGGACCTTGTCGGGCGCGTCCGCACGGGCGGCGTCGAGCGAGGTCTGCCAGCTCTCGAGCTCCGCGAGCGTGTTGTCGACGACGACCGCCTTCGCGCCCGCCAGCCGGACCGCCGAGGTGGAACCGCCGGCCGCGACGCCGACGTACAGCACGTTCTTCGTGGGATCGATCCACGCACCCGCGAAGGTGGAGCCGAGCCGAGCCGCGAGGGCGTCCTGGATCCCCGAGGCACGGGCCTGGAACGTCAACCGCGCAGCGGCTGCGGACGCGCTCAGCCCGAGGTCCCTCTCCAGAGCCCGCTGGAGCGCGGGATCCACTTTCTGCTCGATGCCGAGCTCGTGCGGGCTCGTGGATCCGGGGTCGGACGTCGCAGCCGTGGATCCGACCGCCAGCGGTCCGGCGAGGAGCGCGCCGGCCGCACACGCCGTCACCGCCGCTCTCCAGGTGTGTCGCGTCATGTCTGTCGTCCCTCCGTCGTCACATCGGCCGGGAGGCCAGCAGTCACGATAGGCGTGACAGGGGTCGAAGAGAAGATCACCCAGAGGTCATAGCACCGTGGTTATGGCGCTGCGGACCCACCCAACCGAGGAAGCGCGGGCTGCTGCGGCTCACCGCCTCGGCGTGCGCGCGCACCGCGGAGTCGACCATGCCGTCCACCGGCAGCGGCGCGCCCACCTCGTGCCACCCGACGTGGTGGGCCCACTGCAGCGGGGCGCCGGCCAGCGGCAGCACCGACACCCCCGGCGTGTCGGGGAAGGTCGGCTGCACCAGCGCGACGCCGTGGCCGGCCCGCACCAGGTCGACGCACGCCGACCGGTCCGCCTCGTTCACCTTGCCGGGCGTGAAGCCGGCGCGGGCGCAGGCGGTGACGAAGCAGCGCTGGAAGCAGCCGCCACCGGTGACCCCGAGCCACGCGGAGTCCGCGAGCTCCGCGAGGGTGACCACAGGGCGCGCCGCGAGCACGTGGTCGTCGGGGACCAGGACGAAGACCGGGTCGGTGCTCACCCTCCACCACCGGACCCCACCCGCGGCAGGCGGCGAGGCGTTCCCGCACATGCCCACCAGCGCGACGTCGAGCGCTCGCGACGCCAGCTGCTCCACCACGTCGTCCACGTCGGGCAGGGTCACGCTGGTCACCTCGGCGTCGAGGCGGGAGACCAGCAGGTTCACGAACAGCCCGCCGATGGCCGTGCTCGCGGTGCCCACCCGGACGGACCGGGTCCGCTCCTCCCGGTCGGAGACGATGCGGCGCGCGTCGTCCACCAGGGCCGACATGGCCGGGAGGAGCACCTTGGCGCGGCCCAGCACGAACTCGCCGAGCGCGGTGGGCCGCGTGCCGCGCTGGTCGCGTGTGAACACCGCGGCGCCGAACGTCCGGTCGATCCGGTTGAGCTGGGCCGTGAGCGCGGGCTGCGTGAGGCCGAGCGTCGCCGCGGCACGCGTGACCGAGCCCTGCTCCGCGACGGTCACGATCAGGCGGAGGTGACGCAGCTCGAGCTCCATCCGCCGAAACTATCGGCGCACGACGTCCGTGGGGAGGGGCAGCGGCCGCTTCGCGACCCACCGGGCGGGGAACCGGGCGGTGTCGGTGGCCGTGGGTAGCGTCCCAGCCATGTCCCCCGTCCGCCGCCTGCGCCCCGTCTGGGCGGACGCGTCGCCGGACCTCACCGGCCGGCCGGTGCAGCCCAGCCTCGACGACCTGGGCACTCCGCTGTCGGACGTCACGTTCGTCGTCGTCGACCTGGAGACCACGGGCGGGACGCCCGCGGACTGCGCGATCACGGAGATCGGCGCCGTCAAGGTGCGCGGCGGCGAGGTCCTGGGCGAGTTCCAGACGCTGGTGGACCCCGGGGGTCCGGTCCCGCCGTTCATCCAGGTGCTCACGGGGATCACCACGACGATGCTCGTCGGCGCCCCGCCGATCGAGCAGGTCCTGCCCAGCTTCCTCGAGTTCTCCCGCGGCGCCGTGCTGGTCGCGCACAACGCACCGTTCGACATCGGGTTCCTCAAGGCGTCCGCAGCCCGCACGGGTCACGCCTGGCCGGGCAACCAGGTGGTCGACACCGTCCGGCTGGCCCGGCGGGTCGTCACGCGCGACGAGGCACCGAACCACAAGCTCTCCACCCTCGCCGCGCTGTTCCACGCCACGGTGACCCCGAACCACCGCGCGCTGTCCGACGCCCGCGCGACGGTCGACGTCCTGCACGCCCTGCTCTCCCGTCTGGCTCCTCTCGGCGTGACCCACCTCGAGGACCTGGCGACCGCCACCGACCCCGTCCCCGAGGACGTCCGCCGCAAGCGCACCCTGGCGGACGGGCTGCCGGACAGCCCCGGCGTCTACCTGTTCCGCGGACCCGGCGACGAGGTCCTCTACGTCGGCACGTCGACCACCTCCCTGCGCCAGCGGGTCCGGTCGTACTTCACGTCCGCGGAGAAGCGCAGCCGGATGATCGAGATGGTCCGCGTCGCCCACCGCGTCGACCCGATCCCGTGCGCGACGCCGCTGGAGGCACGGGTCCGGGAGCTGCGGCTCATCGCGGCCCACACCCCCCGCTACAACCGCCGTTCCCGGTTCCCCGAGCGGATGCCGTGGGTCCGGCTGACGTCCGAGCCCTATCCCCGCCTGTCGGTGGTGCGGGAGGTCAAGGACGACGACGGCGCCACGTACATCGGCCCGTTCTCCTCGTCGTCCACCGCCCAGCTCGCCCTGGACGCCCTGCACGAGACCTTCCCGATCCGCCAGTGCACCCGTCGGCTCCCCCTGCTCGCACCGCCGGGCAGCTCGGCGTGCGTCCTGGCGGAGATGGGCAGGTGCGGTGCCCCGTGCACCGGCCACCAGGGCGTCCCCGAGTACGCACAGGTGGTCGACCGCGTCCGTCACGCGATGCTCGCCGACGCCGCACCGGTGGTCGAGGCGCACGCCGACCGGATCGCGTGGCTCGTCGCGCAGGAACGGTTCGAGGAGGCAGCGACCGTCCGGGACCGGCTCGGTGGGTTCCTGCGGGGCGCCTCGCGTGCCCAGCGGTTCGCCCCGCTCGCCGGCTGCGCGGAGCTGGTCGCCGCGCGCCGCGCCGACGACGGCGGGTGGGAGCTGGTGCTCGTGCGCTTCGGCCGTCTCGCCGGCACCGCGCGGGTGGACCGGCACACCGACCCTCGGCCCGCGATCGCCACGCTCCAGGCGACCGGCGAGCAGGTGGAGCCGCCCGTCGCACCCGCCACGGCGGCGCACCCGGAGGAGACGGACCTAGTCCTCGCCTGGCTCGAGAAGCCGGGGGTACGACTGGTCGCCGTCGACGTGCCCTGGGCGTCCCCGGTGCGCTCGGCGGAGTCGGTCGGGGACCCGGCAGCAGCCGTGGCCACCCTGGTCCGGACCCGGTCCGCCCCCGACGCCCAGGTGCACCGGCTCATACCCACCGCGAGCGGGACGCCCGAAAGGGAGCTCGACGTCGCCGAGGCCCGCCCGGTGACCCTGGACCTCGACGACGCGCGGATCATCCCGCTCAGCATCCGCCCACCTCGCACGGCATGATGACGAGCATGCTGACTGCCATCGTGCTCATCGATTCGGACGCCTCGCGGATCCCGGAGGTGGCGGCCGAGATCGCGGACATCCCGGGCGTGAGCGAGGTCTACTCGGTGACCGGCGAGGTCGACCTCATCGCCCTGGTCCGCGTCCGCGAGCACGACGACCTGGCCGACGTGATCGCCGACAAGGTGAGCAAGATCGAGGGCGTCGTCCGCACGCAGACCTACATCGCGTTCCGCACGTACTCGCAGCACGACCTGGAGCAGGCGTTCGCCCTCGGGCTGGAGGACTGACCTGGAGCGCAGCGGAGGCTGAGGGGCGCGGAGCGTCACTCGGCCGTAGCGGAGCGGAAGGTCAGTCCGACCACAAGCACAGCGGACTGACCTGGAGCGCAGCGGAGGCTGAGGGGCGCGGAGCGTCACTCGGCCGTA
>NZ_CAURTV010000162.1:0-5306 GCF_963527515.1 uncultured Cellulomonas sp.
CGTGCTGGCCGAGCACCGCACGGTGCGCGAGCTCGTCGCGCGCGCTCGCGGCTGAGCCGCCCACAGCCCTCCGTCCGCCGGCGCGCTCCACCGTCCGGCCGTGGTCGCGGCACCGCTCCGGGTCGCGCGCCGACCCTGGTCGCACGAGCCCCGCACCCGCTGGGCGCACCGCACCGGAGGTATCGCATGAGCACGCAGTCCTTGGACCTGACCGTCGTCGGGTGGATCGGCACCGAGGTGCGGATCCACCACGAGTCGGACGGCGGCGTCCCGTTCACCACGTTCCGGCTGGGGAGCACCCGGCGGTGGTTCGACAAGCAGGCGGGGGTCTGGAGGGACGCGCAGACCGAGTGGTTCAACGTCAAGGTGTGGCGCACCACCGCGCTCAACGCCGCCCGGTCGCTGCGCAAGGGCGACCCGGTGATCGTGCAGGGGCAGCTCTCCACCGAGGAGTGGGTGGGCGCGGACGGGCCGCGCACCTCGCTGGTGCTCGACGCGAGCGCGCTCGGCCCCAACCTGGCGTTCGGCAGCAGCCACTTCGCCCGGACGGTCAGCACGGCCGCCGCCCCAGACGGTACCGCGCCGGCGGACGTCACCGGCCTGGAGGAGCTCCCGGACGACGAGGGGGCAGGTCAGGCCCCCGCGCAGGACGAGGAGCCTGAGCTCGCACTGGTCGGAGCCAGGTGATCGCCTAGGCTGGGGGACCGGCAACCCGACGACGCGGCAGGTCGTACCGCGCGCACCCTGTGCTGCGCGGTCGACCGGCCGCCGGGATGCCGGACCGCACAGCCCCGAGACACGCGAGCGCCGGGGCGACCCCACGAGCACCGAGGCGGACGAAGAGCCAGTGGCTGAGTTCATCTACTCCATGTACAAGACGCGCAAGGCGCACGGCGACAAGGTCATCCTCGACGACGTCACCCTGAACTTCCTTCCCGGCGCCAAGATCGGCGTCGTCGGTCCCAACGGTGCCGGCAAGTCGACGATCCTCAAGATCATGGCCGGCCTCGACCAGCCGTCCAACGGCGAGGCCCGGCTGAGCCCCGGGTACACGGTGGGCATCCTCCAGCAGGAGCCGCCGCTGAACGAGAACAAGACGGTGCTCGGCAACGTCGAGGAGGGCGTCGCCGAGATCAAGGGCAAGCTCGACCGCTACAACGAGATCTCCGAGCTGATGTCCCAGCCGGACGCCGACTTCGACGCGCTGCTGGCCGAGATGGGCCAGCTGCAGGAGGCCATCGACGCCGCCGACGCGTGGGACCTCGACGCCCAGCTCGAGCAGGCGATGGACGCGCTGCGCTGCCCTCCGGGGGACGCCGACGTCACGGTGCTGTCGGGCGGTGAGCGCCGCCGGGTGGCCCTGTGCAAGCTGCTGCTGGAGAAGCCGGACCTGCTGCTCCTCGACGAGCCCACCAACCACCTGGACGCGGAGAGCGTGCTCTGGCTGGAGGCCCACCTCAAGGACTACCCGGGCGCCATCCTCGCGGTCACCCACGACCGGTACTTCCTCGACCACGTCGCGGAGTGGATCTGCGAGGTCGACCGCGGCCGGCTGTACCCGTACGAGGGCAACTACTCGACCTACCTGGAGAAGAAGGGCGAGCGGCTCGCCATCCAGGGCAAGAAGGACCTCAAGCTGGCCAAGCGCCTCAAGGACGAGCTGGAGTGGGTGCGGTCCAACGCCAAGGGCCGGCAGACCAAGTCCAAGTCGCGCCTGGCGCGCTACGAGGAGATGGCGGCGGAGGCGGACCGGACCAGGAAGCTGGACTTCGAGGAGATCCAGATCCCGCCCGGCCCGCGCCTGGGCTCGATCGTGCTGGAGGCCAAGAGCCTCGGCAAGGGCTTCGACGGGCGCGTGCTCATCGACGACCTGAGCTTCACGCTGCCGCGCAACGGCATCGTCGGCGTCATCGGCCCCAACGGTGTCGGCAAGACCACGCTGTTCAAGACGATCGTCGGGCTCGAGCCGCTGGACAAGGGCGAGCTCAAGGTCGGCGAGACGGTGTCCATCTCCTACGTCGACCAGTCGCGCGGCGGGATCGACCCCAAGAAGACCCTGTTCGAGGTCGTCTCGGACGGGCTCGACTTCCTCAAGGTGGGCAACGTCGAGATGCCGTCGCGGGCGTACGTCGCGGCGTTCGGCTTCAAGGGCCCGGACCAGCAGAAGCCCGCCGGCGTGCTGTCCGGTGGTGAGCGCAACCGCCTCAACCTCGCGCTCACGCTCAAGCAGGGCGGCAACCTGCTCCTGCTCGACGAGCCCACCAACGACCTGGACGTCGAGACGCTCGGCTCGCTGGAGAACGCTCTGCTCGAGTTCCCCGGCTGCGCCGTGGTGGTCTCGCACGACCGGTGGTTCCTCGACCGGGTGGCGACGCACATCCTGGCCTACGAGGGCACCGAGGACGACCCGGGCAGCTGGTACTGGTTCGAGGGCAACTTCGCCTCCTACGAGGAGAACAAGGTCGAGCGGCTCGGCCCCGACGCGGCCCGCCCGCACCGCGTGACGTACCGCAAGCTGCGTCGCGACTGACCGACCCCCGAGGCCGCCCGTTCCCCAGGGGAGCGGGCGGCCTCGTCGTCGGTGAGCCGCCCGCGACCAGCGCCGATACGCTCGGAGCACCACGGGAGAGGCGGTGCGGCGATGGAGCACGACGAGCTCGTCGGCGCCCTGCTCGCGCTCCGGGGTCGGGTGGCGGACCTGCGCCTGCCGCTCGAGACGGCGACCGCCCCCCGCGCGCGTGCCGACCGCACCCGCGTCCTCGACCAGCTCGACGACTACCTGCTGCCTCGGCTGCGGGACCCGGGCGCCCCGGTGCTCGTGGTGGTCGGTGGCTCGACCGGGGCGGGCAAGTCGACGGTCGTCAACTCGCTGGTCGGCTCCGAGGTCAGCCCGTCGGGGGTGCTGCGACCGACCACCCGCTGGCCGGTGCTCGTCCACCACCCGCTGGACGTGCGCTGGTTCAGCTCCGACCGGGTGCTGCCGTCCCTCACGCGCGCGGACGCGGCCGGGGAGCAGGGCCTCGGTGGGGCGCGGCCCGGTCTGCGCCTGGTCGCGTCCGAGGCGGTGCCCGTCGGTCTGGCGCTGCTGGACGCACCCGACGTGGACTCCGTCGAGGAGGGCAACCGCGTCCTGGCCGCCCAGCTGCTCGGCGCCGCGGACGTATGGCTGTTCGTGACGACCGCGGCCCGGTACGCCGACGCGGTGCCGTGGGAGCTGCTGGCGGACGCGGCGCAGCGGGGGACGCACCTGGCCCTCGTCCTGGACCGGGTCGATCCCGGTGCCGAGACCGCGGTCGGCGACCACCTGCAGCAGATGCTCGCCGACGCGGGGCTGTCCACGGCCACGGTGATCGTGGTGCCGGAGGTCGAGCTCGAGGACGGGCTGCTGCCCGAGCACGCGGTCGGGCCGATCGCCGACTTCCTCACCCGGACCGCCACCGACCCGGCCGTCCGCGCGGCAGCGCTCGCCGAGACGTGGGACGGCGCGGTGGCCGACGTCTCACGCCGCGCGCTCGACCTGGCGACCGCGGCCGACGAGCAGCGTGCCGCCGACGCCCGGCTGCGTGCGGCCGTGACCGCGGCGTACGCCACGGCGTCGGCCCAGATCGCGCACGCGACGTCGGACGGCTCGCTGCTGCGCGGCGAGGTGCTGGCGCGCTGGCAGGACGTGGTCGGGACCAGCGAGTGGTTCCGGTCGCTCGAGCAGGGCGTGTCCCGGCTGCGCGACCGCGTGGTGGGCTTCGTCAAGGGGCGTCGGCCCGCCGAGCCGGCGCTGGTGGAGGCGGTCGCGCACGGGCTGTCCGCCGTGATCCAGGACGCCGCCGAGCAGGCCGCGGACGCGGCACACTCCGACTGGCGGCACGATCCGGCGGGGCGGGCGCTGCTCGACGGGCTGGCCCTGTCCCGAGCGTCGTCGGACCTGCGGGCGAGGACCGCGGAACAGGTGCGCGCGTGGCAGGGCGACGTGCTCGCCCTCGTCGAGTCGGAGGGCGCGGACCGGCGGACCACCGCACGGGCGCTGTCCTACGGGGTCAACGGCCTCGGTGCGGTGCTCATGGTCGCGGTGTTCGCGTCGACCGGAGGGCTCACGGGCGCCGAGGTGGGCATCGTCGGCGGGTCGGCCCTGCTGGCGCAGCGGCTGCTGGAGGCGGTGTTCGGCGACGACGCCGTTCGGCGGCTCACGCTCGAGGCGCAGAGCCGGCTCGCTGCCCGCACGGACGCCCTGCTGGAGGAGGAGTCGTCCCGGTTCACGCGGCAGCTGGACGCCACGGGCGCCGCCGGTCGCGACGGTGACGACCTGCGCGCGTCCGCGGCGGCGGTGAGCTCGGCGATGGCGGCGCGCACCGCGGTGACCGCCTGGGGCGCGGGTGACCTGCCGGCCGGTGGCGCCGGCCACCTGCGGGGGACGGGCGCGGTCGCGCGCTCGGTCACGGTGAGTGACACGCAGGAGGAGCCGGAGCGACTGCGCTGGTGGAACCGCTGGTTCCGGGGCGACGGGTGAGCGCGTCGGCCGGGGGACTGAAGGGACGCGTCGCGGCGCTGGACGAGGCCGTCGGGCTGGCGCGCGGGCGGCTGCCCGACGCCGTGCTGGAGGCCCCCGCCGCGGTCGTGGCCCGCGCGCGCGAGCGCGCGGCGCTGTCCGGGGAGTACACGGTGGTCGCGCTCGCCGGGGCGACCGGGTCGGGCAAGTCGTCCCTGCTCAACGCCCTGGCGGACGCGCACATCGCGGAGCCAGGTGTCCGCCGCCCCACGACGGGCCGGCCGGTCGCCGTGATCGTCCCGACGAAGGGCAGCACCCCCGAGCACGGCGCCGACGAGCTGCTCGACTGGCTGGACGTCCGCGACCGGCACGTGGCGGGTAGCAGGGTCCTGCAGGAGTCGGCCACCGGTCTGGTGCTCCTCGACCTGCCCGACCACGACTCCGTGGTGACCGAGCACCGCACGATCGCGGAGCGCCTCTACGAGCGGGTCGACCTGCTGGTCTGGGTGGTGGACCCGCAGAAGTACGCGGACGCGGCCCTGCACGCCCGTTACCTGCGTGGGCTGGCCGACCACGCCGGCGTCGTGGTGCTCGTGCTCAACCAGGCCGACCGGCTGGATCCCGCACAGCAGCGGGCGATGGTTGCCGACCTGCAGCGCCTTGCCGCGCAGGACGGGCTGGGGGCGTCGCCGGTGCTGGCGGTCAGCGCCTCCACGGGCGCCGGGGTCACCGAGCTGCGGGACCTGCTCGCGCGGGCGGCGCAGCGCCGGCTGGCGGCCACCGAGCGGGTGACGGGCGACGTGCGTCAGGCCGCCCGGGCCCTGGT
>NZ_CAURTV010000163.1:0-5256 GCF_963527515.1 uncultured Cellulomonas sp.
CCGCCAGGGACTTCGCCTCGGCGGCGTCGGCGGCGGCCTGGGCGGCTGCGGCACGGAGGGCGGCGAGGTCTGCGGCGCCCGCTGGCGTGGTGTCCGACATGCCCGGAGCATACGACCGCGGCAACCCCGCCCACCCGGAACCCGTACGGCGCGACCACGGGCGGTCGGTAAACTCACGGGGTGACCTCGCAGGACGCCCCCACCCCCACCCCGACCGACGACGTGCCGTTCCGGTACACGGCCGATCTCGCGCGCGAGATCGAGCTGCGCTGGCAGGACGAGTGGGCGGCGCGCGGCACGTTCTTCGCCGCCAACCCGACGGGCGACCTGACCGACGGCGACGGCTGGAACGCCGACCCGGCGCAGCCGGCGTTCTTCGTCATGGACATGTTCCCGTACCCCTCCGGGGCCGGCCTGCACATCGGCCACCCGCTCGGGTACATCGCCACCGACGTCGTGGGCCGGTTCCGGCGCATGCAGGGCGACAACGTGCTGCACGCGCTGGGGTTCGACGCGTTCGGGCTGCCCGCGGAGCAGTACGCGGTGCAGACCGGGCAGCACCCCCGGACCACCACCGAGGCGAACATCGAGATCATGCAGCGCCAGCTGCGCCGCCTGGGCCTGGCGCACGACCCGCGCCGCACGTTCGCGACGATCGACCCCGGCTACGTGCGCTGGACGCAGTGGATCTTCCTGCAGATCTTCGACTCCTGGTACGACGAGACCGCGCCGCGGCCCGACGGCGGCCTCGGTCGGGCGCGCCCGATCGCCGAGCTGGTCGCGGAGTACGACGCCGGGGCTCGCGGTGCCGAGTGGGCCGGTCTGGACGAGGTCGCCCGCCGGCGCGTGCTGGACACGCACCGGCTGGCCTACGTCTCCGAGACGCCCGTGAACTGGTGCCCCGGGCTGGGCACCGTGCTGGCCAACGAGGAGGTCACGGCGGACGGTCGCTCCGAGCGCGGCAACTTCCCGGTGTTCCAGCGCAGCCTGCGGCAGTGGAACATGCGGATCACGGCGTACGCGGACCGGCTGATCGACGACCTGGAGCACATCGACTGGCCGGACAAGGTCAAGGCGATGCAGCGCAACTGGATCGGTCGGTCGTCGGGTGCGCGGGTCCGCTTCGCGGTGCAGGGCGGGGACCAGGTAGAGGTGTTCACGACCCGCCCGGACACGCTGTTCGGCGCCACCTTCGTGGTCGTCGCCCCCGAGCACCCGCTGCTGGACGAGGTGCCCGCGCACTGGCCCGACGGCACCAAGGACCTGTGGACCGGCGGCCACCGCACCCCTGCGGACGCCGTGGCGTCCTACCGCGCGGAGTCCGCCGCCAAGACCGCGGTGGAGCGCCAGGTGGACGCCGGCCGCAAGACCGGCGTGTTCACCGGCCACCTGGCCACCAACCCGGCCAACGGCGAGCTGCTGCCCGTGTTCACCGCCGACTACGTGCTGATGGGCTACGGCACCGGCGCGATCATGGCCGTGCCGGGCGGCGACGAGCGCGACTTCGCGTTCGCCGAGGCCTTCGAGCTGCCGATCGTCTACACGATCGACGCGCCGGAGGGCACCGAGCCGGGCGCACGCACGGGCGACGGGGTCGCCATCAACTCGACCAACGACGAGATCAGCCTGGACGGGCTCGCCGTCGCGGACGCCAAGGCCGCGATCACCGACTGGCTGGCCGGCAAGGGCGTCGGCGAGGGGACCATCACCTACCGCCTGCGCGACTGGCTGTTCAGCCGCCAGCGCTACTGGGGCGAGCCGTTCCCGATCGTGTACGACGAGCACGACCTGCCCCTGGCCGTCCCGGAGTCCGTGCTGCCGGTGAACCTGCCGGAGGTCCCGGACTACTCGCCGCGCACGTTCGACCCGGACGACGCGCACTCCACCCCGGAGCCGCCCCTGGGCCGCAACGAGGACTGGGTGAACGTCACGCTCGACCTGGGAGACGGCCCCAAGCAGTACCGCCGGGACACCAACACGATGCCCAACTGGGCCGGCTCGTGCTGGTACTACCTGCGCTACCTGGACCCCACCAACGACGCGGTGCTGATCGACCCGAAGCTGGAGCAGTACTGGATGGGCCCGGGCCACGGCCAGCAGGGTCCCGGCTCGGTCGGTGGCGTGGACCTGTACGTGGGCGGTGTCGAGCACGCGGTCCTGCACCTGCTCTACGCGCGGTTCTGGCACAAGGTCCTGCACGACCTGGGCCACGTGTCCAGCCGCGAGCCGTTCCACAAGCTGTTCAACCAGGGCTACATCCAGGCGTACGCGTACACGGACGCCCGCGGCGTGCACGTGCCTGCCGACGAGGTCGTGGAGGACGCGGCGGCCGAGACCGGCTTCAGCTGGCAGGGCCAGCCCGTCCACCGTGAGTACGGGAAGATGGGCAAGTCGCTGAAGAACATGGTGACGCCCGACGACATGTACGCGGAGTACGGCGCCGACACCCTGCGCGTGTACGAGATGTCGATGGGCCCGCTGGACCTGTCCCGCCCGTGGGAGACCCGGGCGGTGGTCGGGTCGCAGCGCTTCCTGCAGCGGCTCTGGCGCAACGCGGTCGACGAGGGCACCGGGGCGACGGTCGTGTCCGACGAGGCGCCCTCCGAGCAGACCCTGCGCGTCCTGCACCGCGCGATCGCGGGCGTGACGGCGGACATGGGCGCGATGCGCGTGAACACCGCGATCTCGCACCTGATCGTGCTCAACAACCACCTCACGACGCTGCCGACGACCCCGCGGGCGGCGGTCGAGCCCCTGGTGCTCATGACGGCGCCCGTCGCACCGCACCTGGCCGAGGAGCTGTGGTCCCGCCTGGGCCACGAGCGCTCGCTGGCGCACGAGCCCTTCCCGGTGGCCGACCCGCAGTACCTGGTCGAGGACACGGTCACCTGCATCTTCCAGGTGCAGGGCAAGGTGCGGGGCCGCGCCGAGGTGGCCCCGGACACCTCCGACGACGACCTGCGTGCGCTGGCACTGGCCGACCCCGGCGTGCAGCGCGCGCTGGACGGCCGCGACATCCGCACCGTGATCGTCCGCGCGCCGAAGCTCGTCAACGTCGTCCCGGCCTGACCCACATGCCCCGACGCCGCGTCGACCAGCCCTCCGTCGCGCTCGTCACCGACTCGACCGCGTCGCTGCCGGAGGGCGCGGCCGAGCGGTGGGGCATCGGCGTCGTCCCGCTGGGGGTGGTCGTGGACGGTGAGCGGTACGTCGAGGGCGTCGACCTGCCCCCTGCCACGCTGCTCGCCGCCCTCACCGCGGGAACCAAGGTCACGACGTCGCAGCCCCCGCCGTCCGCCTTCGCCGCTGCCTACGAGCGCGCCGCGGCGTCCGGCGCGCGGGAGATCGTCTCGATCCACCTGTCGGGCGAGCTCTCCGGCACCGTGCGCGCCGCGCAGCTGGCGGCCGAGACCTCCCCGGTGCCCGTCCACGTGGTGGACTCCCGTGTGGTCGCCATGTCGCTGGGCTTCGCCGTGCTCGATGCGGCCCGCTACTCGGCGGGGCCCGTCGCGTCGGCCCCCGCGACCGTCGATCAGGCCCCAGGCCCGGTCGCCGCCGCCCGCGCCTGGTGGCACGCGAGGAAGGACGTCGAGCCACGGCTGCCGTCCGGGCCGGAGGTCGCCGAGCGCGGCCGCACCGTCGCGGCGAGCACGCGCGTCTGGTTCCTCGTCGACTCGCTCGACCACCTGCGCCGGGGCGGGCGGCTGAGCATGCCCGCCGCCGCCCTCGGCATCGTGCTCGGTCTCCGGCCGATCCTCACGCTGCACGCGGGGCAGATCGAGGTCGCCGAGAAGGTGCGGACGCGGCGCGCGGCGCGGGAGCGGCTGGTGGCGCTGGCCGTCGCCGAGGTCGCCCGACGCCCGCTCGCCCGCGTCGCCGTGCACCACCTCGGGCAGCCCGAGACGGCAGCAGCGCTCGCCGAGACCCTCGTGCTGGCCGCTGGCGAGCGACTAGCCGAGACGGCGGTGTGCGAGTCGAGCGCGGTGCTCGCCGCGCACGCCGGCCCTGGGCTCCTCGCGATCGTCGTCGCGGACGCCTGACCCGCCCACAGCCCTGCGGTGCCCGGAACGGACGGGTCGCCGTGCGTGACTACGGTCGACGGGCGGTCCTCGACCGTAGGTTCGCCGCGTGCTGCGCCGTGACCGCGAACTCGCCCGGACCACCCGGCGCCGACTGACCGCGCTCACCGCAACGGCCGCCAGAACCGCTCTCGCTCCCGCGCCCGCACCTGCTCCCGCTGACGCGCTGGCGGAGCTGCACGCACCGGGTGCGCCTGCGGGCGCCGGCTGGGTCCCGGAGCCCGTCCACGCAGCACCACCGGCGTCGGTCCCACCGCCTCCCGCCGCACCGTCCCCGTCACCCTCGTCGGCACCGCCGTCGTTCCCGCCGACCGTTGCGCCGGAACCCGCGCCTCGCACCGCCACCGCGCTGCAGGTCGCGTCGGTCGGCTACGCCGCGGCCCACGGGGACCCCACCGCCCGGTCGCCCACGCCACGCCGGTGCGTCCGGTGGGCGGTGCCCTGGCGCCTCGCCGTGGCGGCCGGCGGTGTGATCCTGCTGGTGGCGGGTGGGGTCGCCCTGCGTGCGACCTCCCTCGCTCCCGGGCCGGCAGTGGTTCTCCCGACGCCGGCACCGAGCGGCCTCGTCCCGACGGTGGCGGCGTCCCCGGGCGCGGAGCTGGTGGTGGACGTCGTCGGAGCGGTCGCCGCACCGGGCGTGGTCAGGCTCCCGGAGGGCTCGCGCGTGGTCGACGCGCTCACCGCGGCGGGCGGCGCCACGGCCGACGCGCAGGTGAGCGCGCTCAACCTGGCGCGCCTGCTGGTCGACGGTGAGCAGATCGCCGTGCCCCGACCGGGCGAGCGGACCGAGGGCGCGGACGCCGAGGCGGGCGCGGGCGACGGACTCGTCGACCTCAACACCGCGGACGCCGCTGCCCTCGACGCGCTGCCCGGGATCGGGCCCGTGCTCGCGGACCGGATCGTGGCGCACCGCGAGGACGGCCGGTTCGCCACCGTCGACGAGCTGGCGGACGTCGCCGGCATCGGCCCCACGCTGCTCGAGCGCCTCCGTGACCTGGTCCGCGTGTGACGCTCACCGAGGACGGGTGCCCGGGACCCGTCACGCTCGTCGACGACAGCGATCCGCCACCCACCCTCGACGTCCGGCTGCTGCCCGCCGCAGCCGTGGCGTGGCTCGCCGCGCTGGCGGTCGCACGCGTGCCCCCGCTCGCGGCACTGGCCGGCGCCGGCTGCCTCC
>NZ_CAURTV010000164.1:0-5107 GCF_963527515.1 uncultured Cellulomonas sp.
GGCCCCGGGGCCGGCGTCGACGCGAGCGTCAGGGCGCCGACGACCGTGGCGCCGGCCCGCTCGAGCGCGGTGCGGCACGCCGCGACGGTGGCCCCGGTGGTGAGCACGTCGTCGACCAGGAGGACCCGCTGGCCCCGGACGCGGTCGGTGTGCCTGTCCAGCACCCGCACGTGACCGGCGAGGTTGCGGGTCCGGGCGCGGGCGCCGAGCCCGACCTGGTCGCGGCTCCTGGAGCGCACCAGCGGCGGCGCGACGGCCGCAGGCACACCGGCCAGCCGCAGGCGGTCGGTCACCGTCCGGGCCAGCGCGTCGACGAGGTTGCCGCCCCGCCGGCGACTCGCCGCGGCGGTCGACGGAGACGCGGCGACGAGCAGCGGACCCGTTCCCAGCTCCCCGGCGAGCGCAGCCGCCGCCGTGCCGAGCGCGTCCGTGAACGGTCGCGTGAGGTCCAGCCGGCCGCGGTCCTTCCACGCGACGACCGCGCGGCGCACGTCACCGGTGCAGTCGGCGAGCGTCCACACCGGCAGGGGGCCCCGCCCGTCGAGCCGGTCCAGCCGAGGGGCGCGGTCCTCGCAGCGCCACGGGCTCCCGGACAACCGCAGGGCGCAGGACCGGCACCACCCGACGTCGAGCGTGCCGCAGCCCGCGCACTCGACGGGCAGCAGGAGTCCGAGGAGCTCGCGCGCGAACGTCATCGCCCGATCCTGGCGACCTCGGGACGGCGCGGTGGGCGCCTTGGGGACGACCGGGCCTGTGGGCGGCTCAGCCCGGGAAGAACGGGTACGACGCGCCGGTGACCCCGACCACCTGCGCCCACGCCGAGCCCACGAACCGGCGCAGCTCCCCGTCCGTCGTGGTCACGTAGACGACGGTGCTGCCGGCGAGGTCGGCCAGGTCGGTCACCTCGGGCAGGGCACGGGTGGGACCGGCCAGCGGGACCATGTGCACCGCGGCGCTGCCGACGGACCGGCCGACGACGGCGAGCGTCGACTCGTCCGACCAGACCACCGCCGACGCGTCGACCAGCGACGCGCCCGCGCGGACCGGGGCACCCACCTGCTGCGGCGCGCCGGACTCGTCGCGCGTGATCGCCGCCACGTCGACCTGCACACCGTCCGCGCCCGCGGAGACGACCGCGATCCGGACCCCGTCGCGAGCCACGCGCACGGCACGCACCGCACGGCCCTCCAGCCAGTCCGCACCGACCTGCACCGGGGCGGCGTCGGCCCGCGCGGCCACCAGGCCACCGGCCGCCTGCGCGGTCCAGGCCCACCCCATCCGGTCGACGGACGGCGCGACCAGGCCGGCACCCGTCAGGAGCTCGACGGCGGGGACGTCCTCGGTCGGCACGGTGACCAGCGTGCTCGGCCCGGACAGCAGCACGCGCACCGACCCGTCCTCGTTGCTCGCCGGGCTGCGCGGGTCGAGGGCGTCGAGCGGCAGCAGACCCGGCACCGGCTCGGGCTCGCCGTCGACGAGGGCGACGACCCGCCCCTCCTGGAGGAACTCCACGTTGCTCGGCGGCGCTGCGCCGCGCTCGAGCGTCGCGGCACCCTCCAGCAGCACGTCGCGGGCGAAGACCCGCACCGAGCTGATGCCGGGCACGGGCCGCAGGCTCGCGTCGATCTGCGCCAGCAGCAGGTCGCGGTCGGCCCGCGTCACGGCGAGCGCGGGTTCCAGCCTGACCTCGGCGACGCCCTCGTCGTCGACGACGACCGCCTCCGGGCTGAGCTCGACGCCGTCGGGCACCGCGGTGACGACCGCGTCCTGCAACCAGGCCGACGGGCCGGCGAGCAGCTCTCGCACGATCGAGGTGCGCAGGTTCTTGGTGGGGAACCAGCGCTCCTCGGGCACGAGGAACTCCTGGTCCGGCGACAGGAAGTACAGCGACGCCGGCCGGTAGCTGCGGGCGAAGTCCTCCTGCTGCAGCAGCAGTCCGTCGGGCGTGACCGCGATCCGCCACTGGTCGGCGTCGTTCTGCACCATCTGGAAGGTCACGGGCTCGCGTGCGTCCGGCGGTGCCTCGGCGTACACGCCGTCCTCGTCCACCCGGGCGATCACCGGGACCTCGAGGGTCACCTCCGTCTCGGTGGTGGCCGGCGCCGGCTCGACCGGGCCGGACACGACGACGCCCGCCGACGGGTTCCACGTGGTCTTCGCCTCCCCCGCGAGGTACTGCCGGGCCGTCGTGAAGTTGTCGGCGAACCCGGCGGCACCGGCCGCGAGGAAGCCGTCGACGATCTCGGCAGGGGTCTCGCCCTGCTGCGGCCCCTCGGCGAGGACGTCGATCTCCGACGGCTCGGTGACCTCGGCGTCACCCACCTGGACCGGACCGGACGTCGGGATGGCCGAGCAGGCGGCGAGCACGGCCACGGCAAGTGCTGCGACGGCGCCGTTGCGGAGGCGGTGCCTGGTCATCGGACCTCCTGCCTCTCGTCGTCGGCGTGCTCCTCGGAGGACATCTCCGGCAGCGCGGCGGGGTCGGTGTGCGAGCGCACGACCGGGATGCGCAGGGCCTCGGTGACCGGCGACTCGTCGGGCGTCAGCGGCAGCGGCGAGCCGGTGAGCCGGATGCCGGCGCGGCGCGGCAGCGTGAGCCGGAAGCTCGCCCCGCGGCCCGGCCGGCCCCACGCCTCGAGCCAGCCGCCGTGCAGGTGGGCGTCCTCGAGCGAGATCGCGAGCCCGAGCCCGGTCCCCCCGGTCGTGCGGGCGCGTGCGGGGTCGGCCCGCCAGAACCGGTCGAACACGTGGGCGGCCTCGTCGGGCGTCATGCCCACCCCACGGTCCCGGACGGTGACCGCGACGGCGTGCGCGTCCGCCCCGACGGTGACCTCGACCGTGCTGCCCTCGGCGTGCTCGACGGCGTTGCCCAGCAGGTTGCGCAGGATGCGCTCGACGCGTCGCGGGTCGATGTCCGCGACGCAGCGCTCCTCCGGCACGACGACGCGCAGCCAGGCCCCGCGCCGGTCGGCGAGCGGTGCCGCGTGGTCGACCGCCGTGATGACGACGTCGCGCACGTCGCGGCTCTCCGCGTCGAGCACCGCGGCGCCGGCGTCGAACCTGCTGATCTCCAGCAGGTCCGCCAGCAGGTCCTCGAAGCGGTCGAGCTGCGTCTGCAGAAGCTCCGCCGAGCGCTTGACCGCCGGGTCGAAGTCCTGGCGGGACGCGTGGATGACCTCACCGGCCATCCGGATCGTGGTCAGCGGCGTCCGCAGCTCGTGGGAGACGTCGGAGACGAACCGCCGCTGCAGCAGCGACAGCTCCTCCATGCGGTGGATCTGGTCCTGCAGGCTGTCGGCCATCTCGTTGAAGGAGCGGGCGAGCGTCGCCATCTCGTCCTCGCCCTTCTCGGGCATCCGCTCCGACAGGTGCCCGTCGGCGAGCCGCTCGGCCACCTCCGCCGCGCGCCGCACCGGCCGGACCGTCTGCCGCGTGACCAGCCACGTCATGCTCCCCAGCAGCACGACGAGCGCCACCGCCGCGAGACCGAGCGTGCGCTGCAGGAAGTCGAGCCGGTCCTGCTCCGACTGCAGGCTGTACAGGAAGAACAGCTGGTACGCGCCGGCCACGGGCACCGCCACGTCCTGGCCCACCATGACACCGGGCGAGACGCCGCCGTTCTCCTGGACCATCGCCACGGACTGCCACTGCTGGCCGTCGCCCGAGGTGGCGAGCCGCAGCTCGGGCGTGACCAGGCCGATGAGCTCCTGGTCCGACGCCGCCCCGGTGAGCGTGACGCTGCCCCCCTGCTGACCCGGTGCGCGCAGCAGGAAGACCTCGCGGCGGTCGGACCCGCCGGTGCGCTGGGCGAGCGCCACGTCCCGGAGCAGCCGCTGCACGTCGGGCGCGGAGGTCGCGGTCGAGGCGTCGAACGTGGCCTGCGCCTGCTGCGTGGACCGGGCGCTCTCCTGGAGCACCTGCTCGAGCCGCGCGTTGAACAGCCCGTCCGCCATCCGCTCCCCGACGTAGGCGCCGACCAGCGCGAGCGCCGCCAGACCGATGGCCAGCGTCGAGGTGATGACACGGACCTGCAGCGACGACCGCCACACGCGCGACCACGAGCGCACGCGTCTGCGGACCCGTGCCCGGACCAGCCGCCAGGCGCCGCTCAGCCGCACCATGGAGCGGTTCCCGGGGTCACGTCGAGGCCACGCCCGCCTTGTAGCCGACACCGCGGACGGTGACGACGATCTCGGGCTGCTCGGGGTCGTTCTCGATCTTGGAGCGCAGGCGCTGCACGTGCACGTTCACCAGGCGGGTGTCGGCGGCGTGCCGGTAGCCCCACACCTTCTCCAGCAGGACCTCGCGCGTGAAGACCTGCCACGGCTTGCGCGCGAGCGCCACCAGCAGGTCGAACTCCAGCGGGGTGAGCGACACCGGCCGACCGGCGCGCGCCACCCGGTGACCCGGCACGTCGATCGTCACGTCGCCGATGGTGAGGTGCTCGGGGGCGGGCTCGTCGCTGCGACGCAGGCGGGCCCGGACGCGTGCCACCAGCTCCTTGGGCTTGAAGGGCTTGGAGATGTAGTCGTCGGCGCCCGACTCCAGGCCCAGCACGACGTCGACCGTGTCGCTCTTGGCCGTGAGCATGACGATGGGCACGCCCGACTCCGCGCGGATCTGGCGGCACACCTCGTTGCCGTCCTTGCCGGGCAGCATGAGGTCGAGCAGGACGAGGTCCGGCTGCGTGGCCCGGAACACCCCGATCGCCTCGTCGCCGTCCTCGCAGAACACCGGGTCGAAACCCTCCGACCGCAGCACGATGCCGATCATCTCGGCCAGCGCGGTGTCGTCGTCGACCACCAGCACGCGTCCCTTCATGGCGGCATTCTCGCACCGTGCGGGCCCCGACCTGGGCCACCTCGGGCAGCGAGGCGTCCCGGCGTCGACAGATCACCCGGTCGCGCGTCCCGGCGTGCGGCCGTCGTGGCACGATGATTCCTCCGTGGGGGGCCGCTGGCGGCGCCCCGGACACCCTGCACGACGACAGCCGAGGAGCCGCGCTCGCATGACGAGCCCGCACGACGACGCGCCCCGTCCACCCTCCTGGGCGGCACCCGCCGGCCCGGGGACGACGCCGCCGCCTCCGGAGCCCGCGCCGCGGCCC
>NZ_CAURTV010000165.1:0-5095 GCF_963527515.1 uncultured Cellulomonas sp.
CCCCGGCCCCGGCTCCCGCCCCCGCGCCGGCCCCCGCGCCTGCGCCTGCGCCCGCACCGACGCCCGCCAAGTACGGGCTCGGCACGGGCACCTCGCGCGGCTCCGCAGCCGCCGGAACCGCGGCACTGACCTGGGCGCAGACGAAGACGGGGCTGCCGTACATCTGGGGCGGAGTCGGCCCGGACGGGTACGACTGCTCCGGCCTGTCGATGACCGCGTGGCGGACCGCGGGGGTCAACCTCGCCCGCACCACGCGCGACCAGTACAAGCAGGTCCTCAAGATCAGCTACAACGACCTGCGCCCCGGCGACCTGGTCTTCTGGTCGAACGACCCGAACAACGTCGACGAGATCTACCACGTGGCCATCTGGGCGGGGAACGGCCAGATCATGGAGGCCTCCAAGCCCGGCGACCCCCTGCGCACCACCACCATGCGCTGGAGCAAGACCATGCCCTACGCCGGCCGCCCGTAACCCCCTCCGCCTCCCCCCTTCCCCTTCCCTTCCCTTCTTTTCCAGCAACGTCCGAGCAAGTGGCCGCCAGAGCGCTCACTTCCGCGGACGTCTTGAGTTCGAGACCCTGAGCGTCCGAGGAAGTGGTTGCTGGGGCGCTCACTTCCTCGGACGTCGTGCCGACGCTGGGTCGGTCCAGCCGGCTTGGCGCAGCGCCCGCTCTACGGCGTCGAGGTGACGGTCTGGGTCGAGCCGCAGGCCGAGGCTGGGGATGCGGAGGACGACATCTCCTGACAGGGCGATCTCGTTGTGGCGCAGGTTGTCGTCGATCCACCGGTCCGGCTGCAGGTGGCCCACTCCGTCGATCTCGACGACCACGCGCCAGCGGCTCCAGCGCACGTCCAGGTAGCAGCGGCCCGCACCCGCCGAGGCGACGACCTGACGGTCGGGCTCAGGAAGACCGCGGCGCCGGCACATCGCGGCGAAGTCCAGCTCGTTGAGTGAGTGAGCGCCGTCGACAAGCTCGAGGAACACGGTGCGGAGGAACGGGCGTCTCCGGTCCCGTCTCACGCGATCCAGAGCTGCCCCGACGAGGTCGACGGAGGTCAGGCGCTGTTGCACCGGCGCAATCAGGAGGAGGGCCGCCTCGCGGTCGGTACGAGCCCACAGGGCCGCCTGCACCGTCGCGACGTCTGGCCGCGTTCGGGGGATGCCGGCGGGGACGAGGTCGTCATCGCTCCATCGCCTCGTCTCGTGGACCCGAACACCGGGCACAGGAGAGAGGGGATGCGACGACTTCGGAGCGCACACGTGCACCAGCCGGTCGCCGTCGATCCCGCGCAGGCCGGCTGCCTGCAGTGCGGTCAGTCCACCCAGTGCCGCGCGCGCTGGCGTCGCGACGTCGCTGCGTGGGGCGGTCTCGAGAACCGCGAGCCACCAGTCGGCGCGCGCGTCGATTCCTGCTGGCGTGACGACGAGGCACTCCCCGCCGGCGACGCGCCAGCGACCGGCGTCGATCTCCGCGCGCAGCTGCGAGCGCGTGATCCCGCGCGCACCCACCTGGGAACGCGTGACGATCCCGGCCTGCGCGGACGCCAGCTCCTCGACACGAGCCCGACGCGCAGCGCGTGCCGCGCGATCTCCCACCATCCCGCCAGCCTGGAGCGGCCATGGAGGGGCACCAGCCGACACTCCCGGTCTGTGGACGCGACCGCTGTCGATGCTTGCTGTGGGCGCCTCAGAACCATCGCAGGACGTCCGAGGATGTGCGCGCCACAGCGACCACTTCCTCGGACGCTGCGGAATGGGTGCCGCTCAGAACAGACAACGTCCGAGCAAGTGGCTGCTCTGGCGACCACTTGCTCGGACGTTGCGGATGAGAGCGGGGAGGAGCGGGGTTAGTGGCTGTAGTAGTTGGTGTCGATGGCGCGTTGGCGGCTGCGCTCGATCTCCGCCTCTGCCTCGGACCGGCCTACCCAGTGGGCGCCCTCGACGGACTTGCCCGGCTCCAGGTCCTTGTAGACCTCGAAGAAGTGCTGGATCTCCAGGCGGTGGAAGTCGGACACGTCGTCGATGTCCTGGCGCCACGCGGCCCGCTGGTCGCCGGTCGGCACGCACAGCACCTTGTCGTCGCCGCCGGCCTCGTCGCGCATGCGGAACATGCCGAGCGCGCGGGCGCGGATGAGGCAGCCGGGGAACGTCGGCTCCTCGAGCAGCACCAGGGCGTCCAGCGGGTCGCCGTCCTCGCCGAGGGTGCCCTCGATGAAGCCGTAGTCGTCGGGGTACCGGGTCGAGGTGAACAGCATCCGGTCGAGGCGGATCCGCCCCGTGGCGTGGTCCACCTCGTACTTGTTGCGCTGGCCCTTCGGGATCTCGATCGTGACGTCGAACTCCACAGTGCTCCTCCGCCCCACGGCCGCGCCCAGGTCCCGGGTCCGGCGGTCGCGACACTCGTCGTCGTGCGGCGCGCCGAGGTGTCAGGGGCGCCCTTGTCTCGGACAGTAGTCTGACGCACCGCGGGACGGAGCGTCCCACCGGGGATCGAGCGGGGCGGGGTGACGATGACCACAGCGGCGAGAGTCGTCGGCACCGGCGTGCTGGTCCTCGTGCTGGCGGGCGGGGCGTACGTGACGGCCGACGCCTACGACGTCGTCCCGGGCATGGTGACGCTCGAGGAGCCGCTGCCCGATCCGCTGCCGTTCCCCACCGCACCGGGCGCTGTCGAGCCGCTGGACGCGGTCCCCGCGCTCGCGGACCTGGACCCGCAGGCGCCCCTGCCTCCGGCGGCCGGGGTGCAGGCGCTCGTCGACGGGCTGGTCAAGGACCCCCGGATGGGTCCGAGCGTCGGCGTGCTGGTCGCGGACCAGCTGTCGGGGGACGTGCTGGGCTCGCACCTGCCGGAGGACGGTCGCACGCCCGCGTCGACGGCCAAGCTGGTCACCGCGGTCGCGGCGCTGAGCACCCTCGGCCCGGACGTGACGCTGCCGACGAGCGTCGTGCGCGGAGCGGGCTCCGGCATCGTGCTCGTCGGCGGTGGGGACATGATGCTCGCCGCGGGCGCGGGCAACCCGGACGCCGTCGACGGGCACGCGGGGCTGGCGGACCTGGCCGCGCAGGTGGCCCGGGAGCTGCAGCTCGAGGGTGTGTCCACCGTGACCCTGGGCGTCGACGACTCGCTGTTCACCAGCCCGACGCTCAGCCCCACCTGGAACCCGGCCGACATCGCCGCCGGGTTCGTCGCGCCGGTGACGGCGCTGGCGGTGGACACCGCCAAGATCCGCCCCGGTGAGTACCCGCCGCGCCACGGGGACCCGTCGCTCGCGGCGGCGGCGACGTTCGCCCAGCGGCTCACCGAGGCCGGCATCACGGTCGACGGTGCACCGAGGCGCGCGGAGCGTCCCGGCGGCGGCCGGCAGATCGGGGTGGTGCGCTCGGCGCCGCTGGACGGGATCGTGCACCACTTCCTGGACACCTCCGACAACACGATCACCGAGGTGGTCAGCCGGCTGGTGGCCATCCAGGCGGGTCTCCCCGCGACGTTCGAGGGCGGCACGACCGCGGTGCTGCACGCGGTCGCGGTCGCCGGCGTCGACACCGGCGGCGCGCGCCTGTCGGACGCGTCCGGTCTGGGGTCCGGCTCGGTCCTGCCCCCCAGCCTCCTGGTCGGCCTGCTGCGGCTGGCCACCGACCCCGCGCACGGCGTGCTGCGGGACGTCGCGACGGGGATGCCCATCGCGGGACTGACCGGGACGCTGTCGGACCGCTACACCCAGTCGCCGGCGCGCGGCCTGGTGCGGGCCAAGACGGGCAGCCTCCCGCACGTGACGTCGCTGGCGGGCACCGTGCTCGACGCCGACGCCCGGCAGCTGGTCTTCGTCGTCCTGGCCGACGCGACGCCCGACGGCGGCCAGTGGGGACCGCGCGCCGCGATCGACTCGTTCGTCACCGCGTTGTCCGGGTGCGGCTGCGGTTAGTTTGACCCGGTGGACACCACGCAGGGACCGGTCGACTGGGAGCTCGCCGTCCGCGTGGCGGGCCGGCTGGCCGCACCGGGACCGGTGGCGGACCGGGCCGAGCTGACCGCGCTGGTCGACGAGCTGCGCGACGCCGCCGGCCGCGCGGCCGAGCACGCTGCGGCGATCACGGGGCTGGCGGCCCTCGACGGCACGCCACCCGGCAGGGTCTCCACGGTGCTCGTGGTGGACCGGCCGCGCTGGGCACAGGCCAACGCCGAGGTGTTCGCGGCCATGACGGGGCCGCTGGCGGGGACCACACCCTCGTCGGCCACCCGGTCGGCCGCGGCCCTGCAGGTCGGCGGCGTGCTCGCGCTGCTGTCCGGCAAGGTGCTCGGCCAGTTCGACCCGTTCACGTCGGCGGACGGCCGCGGGCGGCTGCTGCTCGTCGCGCCGAACGTGCTGCACCACGAGCGCCGGCTGCGGGTGGACCCGTCCGACTTCCGGCTCTGGGTGGCGCTGCACGAGCAGACCCACGCGCTGCAGTTCGCCGCGGCACCCTGGCTCGCGGGTCACCTGCGCAGCCGCGCGGCGGAGCTGATGACCGACCTGGTGGCGGACAGGTCGCTGGTGCCCCGGGTCGGCGAGCTGGTGCAGGCCGTGGCGCGAGCGGTGACCGGCGGCACGGAGGACGGCATCGGGGTGCTCGACCTGCTCTCGCGCCGCCAGCGGACGGTGTTCGAGGAGGTCGGTGCGGTGATGGCCCTGCTCGAGGGGCACGCCGACGTCGCGATGGACGAGGTCGGCCCGGGCGTGGTGCCGAGCGTGCGCACCATCCGCAGGGCGTTCGAGGCCCGGCGCGACGAGGCGGCGAGCGCCCGCGGCGTCGACCGCGTGCTGCGCCGTCTGCTCGGGCTCGACGCCAAGCTGGCGCAGTACCGAGACGGGGCGGCGTTCGTGCGGGCGGTGCGCAAGGTCGTCGGCCGGGACGGGCTGAACGCGGTGTGGTCGTCGGTGGACCACCTGCCGTCGCCCGCCGAGATCGCGGACCCGCGCGCGTGGGTGCGCCGGGTGCACGGGTGACCGGTCCCGCGCGCGAGGTGGCGGCGGTGCGCTCGGCGGTCGTCGCCGCGGTCGCCGACCTCGAGCCGGACGCGCTCGTGCTCGTCGCGTGCTCGGGCGGTCCGGACT
>NZ_CAURTV010000166.1:0-5070 GCF_963527515.1 uncultured Cellulomonas sp.
GCGCCTCGGTGTTGCGCGCCACGAGCACGGCGCTGCGCAGCGGCCGGGGCACCAGCGTGCCCGGTCCGCGCACGGCGTCCTCCGAGATCGCGACGGTGCAGCCGCCCGGTCGGGGGCGGACCTCGATCTGCACCCGGGCCTCGCCCGCCGGCCAGCCCCGCGCCTGCAGGTCGATGCCGCGCTCCGGGTCCCAGCTCCGCACCACGGTCACGTCGTCCAGCAGCGCGGGCCACAGCCCCACCGAGTGCGCGATCCGGGCGCCGGGCGCCGGCCAGCCGAGGTCGACCGCGCGGATCCGCGCCGTCCCGACCACCCAGGTGGCGTACGACCAGCCGTCCGCCAGGACGTCGAGGACGGCGTGGGGTGGGCAACGGAGGTCTCGCGTGACGGTCGCCATGGCTCGAACGTAGCCACCGGCGTGGGATCGGCAACCGGTCCGGCCTGGTGCGACCCCCGACGCGGCGCCCTACGCTCACCCCGTGACCCCGAACCGTCCTTGGCGTCGCCCTGTCTGCCTGGCCGTCGGCGCTGCGCTCGCCCTGGCCGGGTGCACCTCACGACCGGCCGCCGAGACAGCCGGCACGGCCGCGCGCGACTTCTACCGGGCCGTCGCGGCGGCGGACGGCGCCGGGGCGTGCGCCCTGCTGGCCCCCGCGACGGCGGAGGCCCTCGAGGACGACGCCGGCCTGCCGTGCGACGAGGCGATCCTCGACGGCGACGTCGGCGAGACCCTGACCGAGCGGGCGCAGGACGGCTCCACGCCATCGGGCCGGGTGGCCGGACGGCAGGCGCAGGTCACGCTCCCGACCGACGTCCTGTTCCTCACGGTCTCCGGGAGCCGCTGGCTCATCACGGCCGCCGGCTGCGACCCGCGGCC
Source organism: uncultured Cellulomonas sp. (assembly GCF_963527515.1). Taxonomy (NCBI): domain Bacteria; kingdom Bacillati; phylum Actinomycetota; class Actinomycetes; order Micrococcales; family Cellulomonadaceae; genus Cellulomonas; species uncultured Cellulomonas sp. The sequence continues at coordinate 878 of NZ_CAURTV010000166.1, forward strand.
ACCCCGTCCCTACGACTGCGTCCTGGAGGGTGCGTGATGATGCGGCTGCTGTTCTGGACCTGCCTGGTCGGCATCCTGCTCGGGCTGGCGTACTGCCTGGCGCTCGGGATCGCACACCGATGAAGACGCTGCGCGAGAACAGCCTGACCCTCTTCTTCGGGGGCATCTTCCTGGCGGCCCTGGTCGGCCAGGCGGTGTCGGGCGTCGCCCTGATGAACGAGGAGCAGCTCGGCGCCGGCCTCGACCCGCTGACGTTCGGCGAGTACGTCACCAGCTCGGCGTTCGCGGTCGACGTCACGGAGAACTGGCAGTCGGAGTTCCTCCAGTTCCTGCTCTACGTCGTCGCCACCGTGTTCTTCCTGCAGCGCGGGTCACCGGAGTCGAAGCACCTCGACGCCGCAGGGCGCGAGAGCGACCGGGAGCAGAAGGTAGCCGAGTTCTCCACCGAGAGCTCCCCGCGGTGGGCCCGCGTGCGCGGCTGGCGGCTCTCCGTCTACTCGCACTCGCTGAGCCTGGTCATGGGGTCGATCTTCCTGCTGTCCTGGCTCGCCCAGTCGGTGACGGGTGCCGTGGCGTACTCCGAGGAGCAGATGCGCGACCTGCACGACCCGGTCAGCTGGACGCAGTACCTCCTGCTGCCCGACTTCTGGAGCCGGACGCTGCAGAACTGGCAGTCGGAGTTCCTCGCGGTGGCGAGCATGGTGGTGTTGGCCATCTACCTGCGGGAGCGCGGCTCGCCCGAGTCCAAGCCGGTCGGGTCGCCGCACGACGCCACGGGGATCGAAGGCTGAGCGTCTCAGGATGCGGAACCGTCCGACTGCGCTGACCCTGGGTACCAGCACCGGTCCGGTCCAGCGTGGCCCGGACCGCGGGCGCGTCGAGACGAGGCGCGCGACGCCCGCCCCGAGCACGCGCACCCCTGCGTGACGGTGGCGCCCCGGACGGTCGACGACGCCGACCGGGCTCCGAAGGAGCACCCATGAAGACCAGACTCGTCCGGGCGTTCACGGTCCTGCCGGTGGCCGCACTGGCACTGGCCGCCTGCAGCGGCGGCAACGGCGGCGACAGCACCGCGGGGGCCGAGAGCGCGGACTTCTCGGCCACCCCGACCGGGACCCTGAACGGATGGGCGTTCGACAACGCCGACGACGTGGGCGAGGCGCGCCTGGACCACGCCGCCGCGCAGCTCGACGGCGTCACCGTCGAGCTCGACCAGACGGCGTTCGACGCACAGAAGCTGACCACTCGCCTGGCCGGCGGCGACGTGCCCGACGTCGTCCAGATGGACCGCCGCTACGTGACCACCTACGCCGCGCAGGACCTGATCCTGCCGCTCGACGAGTGCTTCGCCGCGCACGAGGTCGACCCGGAGACGCGGTGGTACCCGTTCGTCGTCGACGACGTGCGGTTCGAGGACGAGGTCTGGGCGGTCCCGCAGTTCTACCAGCCGCCCGCGGTCCTGCTGAACTCGCGGGTCATGTCCGCCGCGGGGGTGACGGCCGACCAGATCGACACCTCCGACCCCGACACCCTGCTCGCCGCCGTCGCCGCGATGTACAAGGAGAGCGGGGGCGTCCCCACCACGCTCGGCCTCGACCCGGTCGCGACCGGGCAGGCCGGCCTCTGGGTGCTCGCGATGGGCGGGCAGCTGACCGACGACGAGGGCCGGCCCACGCTCGACGACCCCGCCAACGAGGCCGGCCTCGAGCTGCTCAAGCAGCTCACCGACGCCCAGGGCGGGTTCGCCAAGGTCAAGAGCTTCACCGACTCGTTCGACGCGTTCGGCGACAACAACCAGTACGTCACCGACCAGGTGGGCGCGCAGGTCAACGCGCAGTGGTACCCGAACGTCCTGTCGCCGTACCTCGACCAGGTGCAGCTCGAGGCGGTGCCGTTCAAGGACAAGGACGGCAACCCGTTCTCCGTGGCCTCGGGGCAGGCGTTCGTCATCCCGGCCGGCGCGCAGAACCCCGGCGCCGCCTGCGCCTGGGCGCTCGAGCTCACGTCGCTGGAGGCGTGGCAGGCCGCCGCCGAGGCGCGCAGCGCCACGCTCGAGGAGAACGGCGGGATCAACACCGGGCTCTTCACCGGCTCCCCCGAGGCCGACCAGGCCATCCGCGACCAGTTCGTGGTCGCCACCGGGAACGCCGGGTTCGACCAGGTCATCTCGACGTTCTACGACGTCCTCGACTACGGCCGGACGTTCGGGTCCTCGCCGGCGGGCCAGGAGATCCAGAGCGAGCTGAACAACGCGGTGACCGCCACGCTGCTCGGCGACAAGTCGGCCAGTGAGGCGCTCGCCGACGCCCAGGCCGCGGCACAGCGGGCGTACGACAACGTCAGTGCGGGAGGCTGATCCTTGACCGCAGCACAGCCCTCCGGGGTCCAGGAGCTCATCCTCGTGCGCCACGGGGAGAGCGTCGGCAACGTGGCCGCGACCGAGGCCGAGCGCTCCGGGCTGGAGGTGATCGACCTCGAGACCCGCGACGCCGACACGCCGCTGTCCCGGCTCGGCGCCGAGCAGGCCGCGGCGCTGGGGTCGTGGCTGCGCGGCTGCAGCCGGGACGACGCCCCCGAGGCGGCCTGGTCCTCGCCGTACCTGCGCGCGGTCCAGACGGCCACGATCGCGATGCGTGAGGCGGGCTCCGGCCTCGTTCTGCGCACCGACGAGCGCCTGCGCGACCGGGAGCTGGGCATCCTGGACCTGCTCACGACGACGGGCGTGGACGCGCGCTACCCGGCAGAGAGCGCCCGACGCCGGCACCTGGGCAAGTTCTACTACCGGCCACCCGGGGGTGAGTCCTGGGCCGATCTGGCGCTGCGTGTCCGGGCGTTCCTGGGCGACCTGGACCGGGTCGAGGACGGTCGCCGGGTCCTCGTGGTGGCGCACGACGCGGTGATCATGACGGTCCGCTACGTGTGCGAGCGGCTCTCCGAGCGCGACGTCCTCGAGCTGGCGCGGCACACGCCCGTCCGGAACGCCGCCGTGACCCGCCTGGTCCGCACCACCGACGGGTGGAGCGCCACGGCAGTCAACGACGACGCCCACCTCGTGCGGGAGGACACCCCGGTGACGCAGCACCCCGGAGACCGCGATGCCCTCCCCCACTGAGACGATCACGCCAGCGCTGCTGCGGGACTGGCCGCTCCCCGCCCCCGGCGGGACGAAGTACGCGCGCGGGCAGGTGCTGGTCGTCGGCGGTGCCCGGGGAACCCCCGGCGCCACGCTCCTGGCGGGGACCGCCGCGCTGCGGGTCGGCGCCGGCCGGCTCACCCTGGCCGTCGCCCGCTCGGTCGCCGTCGCCCTGGCGGTGGCGTTCCCCGAGGCCGGCGTGGTCGGCCTGCCGGAGACCGAGGCGGGCGCCGTGGACGGCACGGGCACGGACGTGATCGAGGGCGACCTCGAGGCCGCCGACGCGGTCCTGGTCGGTCCCGGCCTCGACGACGCCGACCGGACGGTCGCCCTGCTGCAGGCGCTGGGGCCCCGGCTCGGACCCCGGACCCCGGTGCTCCTGGACGCCTTCGCGCTGGGCGTGCTGCCGCGCGTGCCCGAGGTCGCCGAGCCGCTCGGGGGGCACCTGGTCCTGACCCCGAACCCGGCGGAGGCGGCGCTGCTCCTGGGTGTCGACGAGGTCGGTGACGACGCCGCCGCCCGGATCGCCGCCGACTACGGCGCCGCGGTCACCTGCCAGGGCACGATCGCGGCGCAGGACGGTCGGACCTGGCAGCTCGGGACCGGGATGCCGGGTCTGGCCACCTCGGGCAGCGGCGACGTGCTCGCCGGTGCCCTGGTCGGGCTCCTGGCGCGCGGCGCCGACGCCGAGCAGGCGGCCTGCTGGGCCACGTACCTGCACGCCGTCGCCGGCGACCGGCTGGCCACCCGGACGGGCCGCGTGGGCTACCTGGCGCGCGAGCTGGTGGGCGAGCTGCCCACCCTGCTCACCGAGCTCTCGCCCTGACCGTGCGCACGCCGTCGCACCAGGGACGGTGGCATCCTGGGAGGGGGAAGGAGCCGACGATGAACGAGGCAGCCCGCGCGGCGGCCATCATCGAGCTGCAGGGTCTGGTGCTGACCACGGCGGAGGTCGAGGAGTTCGTCGACGGGCTGGCTCGTGCGGCGGCGCGGCACGTGGGGCCGGCCACCGCCGCCACCATCACGGTGCGCCGCGACGGCCGTCCCGCCCTCGTGGCGG
>NZ_CAURTV010000167.1:0-4677 GCF_963527515.1 uncultured Cellulomonas sp.
CGGCCGTGCGGTCCTCGTCGACGCGCTGCTCGACCGGGCCCAGCACGGTGGCGGGGTCCTCGTGCGCGAGCCGGTGCCGCAGGGCGCGGTGCTCGACGTGGGCGTCCCGGGCGGCCCCGAGCACGTGCCCGAGGTCGGCCAGGTCGTCGCGGAGCGGGTCGGTGACCGTGCGGTCCAGCACCGGTCGGTACACCGACAGCGCGGCCCGCAGCCGGCGCGTGGCCACCCGGGCGTCGTGCACCGCGTCGTCGTCCCCGTCGCGCAGGCCCAGGACGGTGCCGAGCAGGCGCGTGGCCTGGACGGTGACGTAGTCCTGCACCAGCTCGCCCGCGGATCCCATCTGCCGAGGTTGGCACGCGGAACCCCTGCGCGTCACACGGTGGACCACGTGCGGAGCACCCCCGCGCGCCACGACGCCAGCACGACGAGCCCGCACACCCCGAGCACCACCGCCGCGAAGACCGCGTCGCGACGGTCCAGCGACACCGGACGGTGGACGGTCCGCGGTCCCGAGCCGAGCCCGCGGGTCTCCATCGCGATCGCCATCCGCTCGCCCTGCCGCAGGGCCACGACGAGCAGCGCGAACGCGGCGCGCCCGAGCGAGCCGGCGTCGCGGGGGAGCGTGCCCGGTCGGCGGCGGGGGTCCCGGACCGACTGGGCCTGCCGGATCGTGGTCCACCGGTCGGGCAGGTCCTCCAGCACGCGGTAGCCGGCCAGGACCGCGAACGTGGGACGGGCGCCGAGGCGGACGTGCTGGTGGAGGCTCGTCATGAGCCGGGCGCCGTCCGTGGTCAGCGTGAAGGCGACGGCGAGGCTGCCCACCAGCACGGTGCGCAGACCGAGCGCGACGCCGACCGTCACACCGGTGCGCGTCACCTCCAGCCCGGCGACCTGCGCCAGCACCGGACCGGCGCGCGTGACGGCGTTCACGGCGACCAACGAGAGCGCGAACGGCGCGAACACCAGAGCGGCACCGCCGAGCGTCCGCCACGGGATGCGCCCGGCCGCGACGACCGCGGGGAGCGCCACGAGGAGCAGGGCCAGCGGTGTCCACGGGTCCACCGGCACCAGGACGACGAGCGAGACGACCAGGAGCACGGCGAGCTTGACCGTGGGGTTGCGCCGGTGCAGGACAGACTCGTGCGGCAGCGCGCGCCCGAGGCCGGTCATGCGGGCACCGTCATCGAGGCGGTCGCCGCTCGCAGTGCCCGCAGGGTGGCGCGGACCGGACGCCCGGAGGTGCGCCACGCGGCGAGCAGGGGCGGGAGGGGCAGCCCGGCGAGGCGCAGCAGCGCGTCGTCCGCCAGCACGGCGTCGACCGGGCCGTGCGCCAGTACCCGCCCCGCGCGCAGGACGAGCACCTCGTCGGCGACCTCGCCCACCAGGCGCAGGTCGTGCGTGACGAGAACGACCCCGCGACCCTCGTCGGCGAGCCGCCGCAGCGCGTCCGCGCAGGCGGCGGACGTGCGGCGGTCCTGCCCGAAGGTCGGCTCGTCGGCCAGCAGCACGTCGTGGCCGCACGCCGCCATGGCCGCCAGCGACAGGCGGCGCTGCTGACCGCCCGAGAGCCGGAACGGGTCCCGGTCCTCCAGGCCGGTGAGCCGGAAGGCGGTCAGGGCGTCGGACACGCGCGCGTCGACGTCGGACGCCCGTGCGCGTCGGGGGCCCCACGCGATCTCGTCGCGCACGGTGCGGGCCAGGAGCTGGTGCTCGGGGTGCTGGAAGACGAGCCCGACCGACCGACCGGTCACGGTGCCGGTGGCGGGCAGGAGGCCGGCCAGGGCGAGGAGCAGCGAGCTCTTCCCGGAGCCGTTGAGACCCACGACCGCGGTCACCGTGCCGGCCTGCACGTCGAGGTCCACGCCCTGCAGGACCGTGCGGCCCCCGCGACGGACGCACAGCCCGCGGGCGGTCAGCACGCGCGGACCCGGCGGGGTCGGCGGCTCCCGCTCGACGGTCAGCCGACCGAGGTCGCGAACGCCCGCGGCCGCCAGCTCGGCCGACAGGGGCAGCCACGTGCCGAGGGCGGCCAGGGCGGCCGCGTCCTCGTGCAGCACGCGACGCGTCGGGCCGTCCGCGTGCACCCGTCCGTCGCGTCCCAGCACGAGCACCCGGTCCGGCAGCGACGGCAGCTCGTCCAGCCGGTGCTCGACCAGCACCGTGCTGCGCCCGGGGGCCGCGGCGGCCCGCACGGCTCGCGCCACCACCGTGGCGGCCGCGGGGTCGAGCAGGGCCGTCGGCTCGTCCAGGAGCAGCACGCTCGGGTCCGCCACCTGCGCGGCGGCGAGCGCGACGCGCTGACCCTCACCGCCGGACAGCTCGGACGTGCGCCGGTCCAGCAGGTGTGCGGCGCCGACAGCCTCGAGCGTGCGCTGCACGGCCGGGCCGATGAGTGCCGGGTCGACCCCGCGGTTCTCCAGGGCGAACGCGACCTCGTCGGCGACGGTCGGCAGGCACAGCTGTCCGGAGGGGTCCTGCGTGAGCGTCCCGACCTGGATGGCGAGGTCCGCGGTCGGGGTCCGGGTGGCGTCGAGGCCGCCGATGCGGACCTCACCGGACACGTGCGCGTCCAGCACCTGCGGCACGATGCCGGCCAGCACCCGCAGGAGGGTGCTCTTGCCGCCGCCCGACGCCGCCAGCACGAGCACCTGCTCGCCCGGAGCCACGTCGAGGTCGATGTCCGTCAGCGCCGGGCGGGTGGCGCCGGGGAACGTCACACCCAGACCGCGGACCTCGATCACGCGACCGGGACCGGTTCCGGGGCGACCTGGCGACGTGCCCGGCCGAGCGCCGTGTTGTCCAGCACGCCCGTGCGGGCGAGGGCGTCGCCGACCAGCTTGGCCGCCACGCCGCACAGCAGGATCCCGCTGGCCACCTGCAGGCCCAGCCGCCAGGCGAACCAGTCCTGGGTGAGCCAGCCGAACCGGACCATGCCCAGCGCGGTGCTGGCCAGCCCGGCGAGCGCACCCGACAGGACGAAGACGCCCCAGCCGTACCGGCGGTACCGGGTCAGGGCGAACGCGAGCTCGGCGCCCGCGCCCTGGACCAGGCCCACGAGCAGGAGCATCGGCCCGACGGGAGAGGCGAGGAACGCGACCTCGACGAGCGCGGCGGCCAGCTCGACGACGATGCCCACCCCGGGGCGACGCACGATGTAGAGGGCGAGCGGTGCGGCGATCATCCAGCCGCCGATGAGCACGTGCTGCGCGAGGTCGGCGAACGGCCCCATCGCGATCTGCAGTGCGATCCACGCCTGCACCAGCGCCCAGTAGACGAAGCCCGACACGACCGCGAGGACCGCGAGCAGGACCAGCTCCGACAGGGGGATCCGGCCGCGGTTCACCGGGCACCCGCCGAGGGGGAGTGCATGGAGACGGTGACGTGCGCCACGACGTGCCGGACGTACCGTGCAGCCTCCAGCCAGCCGGTCGCGACGGCGGTCAGCACGTCGGCCAGGTCGCCGTCGAGCCGTGTGACGAAGTGCTCGGGCGTCGTGGTGGCACGCGCGCCGGCGGCGGCGACGGCGTTCATGATGTGCGCCAGGTGGTCGCCTCCCGTGTCGTCGAGCGGGTAGAGGGCCCAGTGCGCGCTCGCGGGCAGACCCGTCGGGAGGAGCTCGGGGACGTCGACCGCCTCCAGCAGCGCGTCGTCGGGCAGCTCGCACGACACCTCGCCCGGGCACCCGCGGGACAGCTGGACGTGCGCCACGACGTGCCAGCGCGTCTCGCCCGCGGCGGCCAGCACCTCGTGCACGAAGCGCAGGACGTCGTGCTCCGTCCCCCGCAGCAGGGTCGACACGTCGTCGGTGCGGACCTCGACGCGGGAGGGGTCCGCTGCCGCCAGCGCGCTGGTGATGACCTCGACGTAGTCGTCGCAGTGCGGGTGCAGGGAGATCCGGGCGCCGATGCCCAGGGCGGTGGCGCGGGCGAGGGTCTGCGGGTCGGTCTGGGTGCTCATCGGGTCCTCCGGTGTCGCAGTGGACCCCCGGGCAGCCGCACGAGGCCGCCGGCGACGCTCCGCGGCCGGTCCCGCCAGGAGGGCGCGCAGCAGCGCGACCGGCCCGGAGGACGCCGACCGCCGGCGCGCGGCCGACGACAGTGCCCTGCTCCCTACGCTGGCATCAACCAGATCAGGTTCCACGGGTCTGCGGGTGGGACGTGGTGTCCGGCCGCACTCTCAGCGCTCCTGCGCTCCCCGGGGGCTTGTCGTCGCCGAACCTAGCCCGTCGTCGCCGACGACGGAACCCCCGGTCCGCCCGCTGGGCCGAGCCCTCCTATGCTGGCCGTCGATTCCGCGAGGAGGAGGGAGGACCGTGCCGACCAGCCGACGTCGCGCTGCCCTGGTGGTCTCCCTCGTGGTGCTTCTGGCGCTCGCGGGCTGCACGGACGACGCACCGGTCCGGCCCACCCCGTCGTCGACGTCCCGCCCACCCTCGCCGTCGCCGTCGCCGACACCGGCGCCCACCCCCGTGTCCGCGCGGGTCGCCGCGCCCGCCGAGGCCGCGACGGTCCTCCCGGCGGCGACACCGCACGACGCCGCCCTCGAGGCCGCGCGCGCGGTCTTCGTGTCAGCTCCGGTGGTCGTCCTCGCCCCCGCCGAGGACGTGGCTGCCCAGCTCACGGCCGCGTCGGCCGGTGTCGCGCTGGGCGTCCCGGTGCTGCTGACGAGTACCGCGGC
>NZ_CAURTV010000168.1:0-4643 GCF_963527515.1 uncultured Cellulomonas sp.
GGCCGGCCGCCCGCGCGCGGGCGGCCACGACGACCGCCGTGGTGGGCGGGTCGGGCGGCCGCAGCTCCTGGACGGTGCAGCCGGCCGCGACCCCGAGGAGCACCGCAGCGACGCCGAACCGCGCCCGCCACAGCCCGATGCGGATCACCTGAGCGGGAGGCCGGCGGCGGGTGGCGAGGGGCGGCGGGCGACCGGCGAGCAGCGAGGGCGGCATGGGCGCCGACGCTAGGCCGGCTCGTGGCGGCGGGGCCGCGCGCGTGCTCACCTGGGGACGGGGACGTCCGCGAGGAGGGCTGGGGGCGGCTCGCAAACGAGATCGGCGCCCCCACCGTGAGGTGCGGACGCCGACGGGTCAGGCAGTGGCGTCAGGACGCGGCGGCGGGCTTGGCAGCCGGGGTCGAGGAGGACGACGAGGACGAGGACGACGAGGACGGCGTCGACGAGGACGCCGCGGCGGCGGCCGCTGCCGGGGCTGCGGTGGGGGTCGTGGCGCCGATGGCCGACGACTTCGCACCCGCGCGCGCGTCGTTGCGGTAGAAGCCGGAGCCCTTGAACACGACACCGACGGAGGAGAAGACCTTGCGCAGGCGTCCCTCGCACTCGGGGCAGACCGTGAGGGAGTCGTCGCTGAAGGACTGCACGATCTCGAAGGCGTGACCGCACGCCGTGCAGGCGTAGGAGTAGGTGGGCACTGAAGGTCTCCTGGCAGCTGATCGAGCAGTCCGAGCGGACTGGCACTCGCGTCGTCCGAGTGCCAATCGTAACCGTTCGTCCGGCGCAGGCATTCCGGGCGTCCGCCCGCGGCGCTGCGGCGGCCGGAGCCGGGGCAGCGAAGTACCCTCCGAAGCGTGTCCCGTCGTCGCGCCGTCCGCCTCTCCCTGATCGCCGTCGCCGCGGTCGTCGTCCTCGCGCTCGTGGCGGTGCTGGTGACCGCCGCCGTCGTGGTCCGGCGTCCGCTGCCGGAGGTCTCCGGGGAGGAGCGGCTGCCCGGGCTCGAGGCCGACGTGACGGTGACCCGCGACGACCGCGGGGTGCCCACCATCACGGCGACCACGCCGGCCGACCTGTTCCGGGCCCAGGGCTACGTGGCCGCGCAGGACCGCTTCTTCGAGATGGACTACCGCCGCCACGTGACGTCGGGCCGGCTCTCGGAGCTGGTCGGCGAGAACGAGGACGCGCTCGCGGCGGACAAGGTGATCCGGACGTTCGGCTGGCGCGCGGTCGCCGAGCAGGAGTGGGACCTGGTGGAGCCGGCCACGCGTGACGCGCTGCAGGCCTACGCCGACGGCGTCAACGCCTACCTCGCCGACCGGGACCTGGGCTCCGTCGCCGTCGAGTACAGCGTGCTGGGCCTGCAGGTGGAGGTCGGCGAGCCGCAGGAGTGGGACCCGGTCGACTCGCTCGCGTGGCTCAAGGCCATGGCCTGGGACCTGCGCGGCAACTACGACGCCGAGCTGGAGCGCGCCGCGTCGTTCTCGGCGGTGCGGGACGCCGCCCGCGTCGACGAGCTCTTCCCCGCCTACCCGCAGGACCTCAACCTGCCCATCCTCTCGGCGGCCGACCTGCCCCTGGTGACCCCGCAGCAGACGGCGGCGGCCACGGCCCCCCCGCTCGACCTGGACGACGCCGACCTGCAGGCGGCGATGGCCTCGGCGGAGGCCGCCCTCGCGGCGGTGCCGCACGTCATGGGCGACGGCGAGGGCGTCGGCTCCAACTCGTGGGTCGTCTCGGGCGAGCTCACCGCGTCCGGCAAGCCCCTGCTGGCCAACGACCCGCACCTCGGCATCTCGGCGCCCGGCATCTGGCAGCAGGTCGGGCTGCGCTGCGACGAGGTCTCGACCGCGTGCCCGTTCGACGTCTCGGGCTTCGCGTTCGCCGGCATGCCCGGCGTGGTCATCGGCCACAACGCCTCGCTCGCGTGGGGGCTGACCAACCTGGGCGCCGACGTCACCGACTTCTTCCTGGAGCGCGTCGACGGCACCACCACCCGGTTCGACGGCGCCGACGTCCCGCTCACGCAGCGGACCGAGATCATCCGCGTGGCCGGCGGCGAGGACGTCGAGCTGATCGTCCGGCAGTCCGTGCACGGGCCGATCGTGTCCGACGTGCTCGACCTCGACGGCGTCCGGACGTCTCCCGTTCCCGACGACGCCCCCGGGCGTGGCTTCCAGGTCGCGCTCGGCTGGACCGCCCTGCAGCCGGGCCGGACCATGGACGCGGTGCTCGCGATCAACGTGGCACGCGACGCCGCGGACATCCAGGCCGCCGCCGCGCTGTTCGACGTGCCGTCGCAGAACATCGTCTTCGCGACGACCGACGGCCACATCGGCTACCAGGCGCCCGGTCGTATCCCGGTCCGCGCCAACGTCCCCGGGGGTGCCGTCCCGTCGGACGGCACCTGGCCGCGCCCGGGCTGGGACAGCCGGTACGACTGGCAGGGTTTCGTCGATGCGGAGCAGATGCCGCGCGCGCTGGACCCCGTCGAGGGGTTCGTCGTGACGGCCAACCAGGCGGTCACCCCGGCCGGCGTCGGCCCCTTCCTCACGGACGACTGGGACTACGGCTACCGCGCCCAGCGCATCCGCGAGCTGCTCACCACCGCGACGGCCGCCGGCAAGGTCGACGTCGAGGACATGGGCCGGATCCAGACCGACCAGCACAGCCCGTTCGCGGACGTGCTGGTCCCCGTGCTGCTCACGCTGGACGTGGAGAACTCGTTCGACGACGACGGACAGGAGCTGCTGCGCGGCTGGGACCGCGTGCAGTCGGCCGACTCGGCGGCGGCGGCGTACTTCGCGGCCGTCTGGGCGGAGCTGCTCGGCTCGGCGTTCGCCGACGACCTGCCCGACGACCACGGCCCGAACGGCGGCTCGCGCTGGCTCGAGGTGGTCCGCCGCCTGATCGAGGAGCCGGCGTCACCGTGGTGGGACGACAAGTCCACGCCCGGTGTCGTGGAGGGCCGCGACGAGGTGCTCACCCGCGCCCTGGTCACCGCCCGCCGCCAGCTCACCGCGCAGCTCGGCAGGGACGCCTCCAGCTGGCGGTGGGGACAGCTGCACACCGCAGCCCCCGAGCACCCCGTGCTGGGCGGCTCCTCGCTACCCGGGGTCGTCCGCGGCCTGGTGAACCCGGACCCGGTGGCGGTCGGCGGCGGGTCCTCGATCGTCGACGCCACCGCGTGGGACGCGTCCTCCGGCTCGTTCACCGTGACCGCGGCACCGTCCATGCGCATGGTGGTCGACCTGGGTGACCTCGACGCGTCCACCTGGGTCACGTTCACCGGCACGTCCGGCCACCCGGCGAGCGTGCACTACGCCGACCAGCTGGGGCCGTGGTCGCGCGGCGAGACGTTCCCGTGGCCGTTCACGCAGACGGCGACCGAGGCCGACGCCCGGGACCGGCTGACGCTCACGCCCTGAGGCGTCACGACCCGATGAGGTGCCACTCCTCCGGCGTGGCCACCGCGTCCACCAGCCGGTCGTGGCGCTCGCGCGGCAGCGGGCGGGTCTGCGCGTCGTAGAGCTCCTCCGGGAAGACGAGCGCGACCACCGGAGCGCCCGGTCGCAGGTGCGTGAGGGCCCGGTCGTACCAGCCGCCACCCTGGCCGAGCCGCGCTCCGGACGTGTCGACGGCCAGCGCCGGGGCGATGACGACGTCCGCCTCCGCCAGGGCGGCCGCGCCCAGCGTGGGTCCGCCCGGCTCGGGCGGGCGGCCCGGTGCACGCTCGCGCAGGTCGTCCACGCCGCCGTACTCGGCCCACTCGCGTTGCAGGCCGCTGCCCAGCACGGGCAGGAGCAGGCGGACCCCGCGGGCGGACAGGGCCTCGAGGAGGGGTCCGGTGCCGGGCTCGGTGGCCCGCGCGGCGTACACGGACACGCAGGAGGCGTCGGCGACGGCCGGGATGGTGAGGACCACGTCGGCGAGCGACCGCGCGGCGGCCTCGCGGAGTCGTACGGAGCGGGTCCGGCGCGCGGCGCGGATGGCCACCCGGAGCCGCTCCTTGACGTCGTCGACCTCGTCCCCCTCGGTCACACGCGGATAGGGCTGGGCGACGCTGCTCATGGGGACCAGTGTCGCAAACTCGCGAGGCCCCCCACGACCGTCTGGGGGAGGAGTTGTCCGGACTTGCGCCCCCGGCCGGACGAGTTCGCGGGGGACTCTCAGCACGCCGCCCACCGACGGGCCCGTCCGGCGGGCACAATGCCCGGATGAGATCGGTCCAGGATCACCTCGCGGCCGTGCTGGCCGCCGTCGGACCGGTCGCACCGCTCGACGTCGTGCTGCGCGACGCCGTCGGCTGCATCCTCGCCGCGGACGTCGTCGCGACGCACGACCTGCCGGGTCTCGCGCTCGCGTCCCGCGACGGGTACGCCGTCGCGGCGCACGAGACCGCGGGCGCCGGGTATGCCAGCGCGCACAGCCTGCCGGTCGCGCACGACGTCCGGCCCGGGTCCGGCCCGCTGCGGCTGGTGCCCGGCACGGCGGTGCGCATCGCCTCGGGTGCGCCGCTGCCCCTGGGCGCGGACGCGGTGGTGCCCCTGGAGGAGACCGACCGCGGGACCGCCCGCGTGGCCATGCAGCGCCCTGCCGTGTCTGGCCAGCACGTGCGCGCCGCCGCGTCCGACGTCCGCGCGGGCGACGTG
>NZ_CAURTV010000169.1:0-4637 GCF_963527515.1 uncultured Cellulomonas sp.
CGTCCGAGGCGCCGGCGGCCGGCGGGGCGTCGGCCGGCGGCTCGTCCGCGGCGAGCGGGGGTGCGATTGCCCAGGTGTCGGACATCCCGGTGGGCGGGGCGCTCTCCGCGAAGGACGCGGACGGCAAGCCGATCATCCTGCTGCAGCCGGAGGCCGGCACGGTCGTCGCGCTCTCCGCGGTCTGCACCCACCAGGGCTGCACGGTCGTCCCGGAGGGTGAGGAGCTGCAGTGCCCGTGCCACGCGTCGGTCTTCGACCTGACCGGCGCCAACGTGTCGGGCCCGGCGAAGTCCCCCCTGCCGACCGTCGACGTGCACGTCAGCGACGGCGCGGTCCTGGCCGGCAAGGCCTGAGGCGATGACCGGCACCTGGCACACGGGCACCCGGGCGGCGTCCGACGTCCTGCGCGCGCTGCTGTCCGCGTGCGTCCTGCTCTCCGCGGTCGTGCACCTGGACCTGTGGGCCAACGGGATGAACACCCTCGACGTCGTCGGCCCCGCCTTCCTGCTCAACGGCGTCGGCGGGCTCGTGCTCGGCGTCCTCGTCCTGGTCTGGCGGCACTGGCTCCCGCTGCTGGGCGCGGTCGGGTTCGGCGTCGCGACGCTGGCCGCGTTCGTCATCTCCACCACGCCCGGCGGGTTCTTCGGGGTGCACGAGCGGTGGGTGGGCATCCCGGTGTGGCTGTCGGCGATCTCCGAGATCGGCGCGATCGTGCTGGGCGTCGCGGCGATCCTGGTCAGGACCTGGGCGATCTCCACGTCGGCGAGGCCCTCGTAGTACCGCAGGACGAGCACCGCGCGCTGCCGGGGAGGCAGGGCGGCGAGGCGCCCCCACATCGCGTCCTCCTCGACCACCCCGTGGGCGTGGTCGCCGTGCGACTGCGCGTGGGCGGCGAGCACCTCGTCGGCGGCCGGCCGGATGGTCCGCACGTGCCAGCGGCGGCGCCAGGACAGGTGCTCGTTGGTGACCATCCGGCGCAGGTACAGGTCGGGCCGTTCCAGCAGGCCGATGCGGTTCCAACGCACGTGGGCCCGCAGCAGCACCTCCTGCACCAGGTCCGCGGCGGTGTGCCCGTCGCCGGTCAGGACCGTGGCGTACCGCAGCAGACCGGCGAGGTGGACACGCACCAGGTCATCCAGGTCGCGCGTGCGGTCGTCTGCCGGTTCGACGCGCGGCACCGCAGCGCTGTCCGGTCCCGCCGTCGTCACCCCGGCCCTCACAGGCGCACCCCGACGAGGTCGTCCAGCGTGGCCCCCGCACCCGGCAGGGGCAGCGGTCGTGGCTCCAGGCAGCGGGCCAGCAGGGCTTCGACGAGCGCCGCACGACGCACGATCGCGGATCCGTCGACGTCGCCGGGCAGGATCCGCACCTCGAGGGTGTCCCGGACGGGGCGGTCGGTCAGGAGCTGTGTGAGGTTGACGTCGGCGTACTTGGTGACGCCGGTGGCCCGCGCGGCGGCGGTCGTCCAGCCCGGCCGCTCGACCAGGTCCAGCAGCGCCGACGGCAGCGGGGCCAGCCGCCGGCACGCCGGGTTGGTCTCCAGGCCGGCCCAGAGTGCCTCGCGCCAGTGCCCGAACAGGCGCACCACGTTGGCGAGCACCTCCGGCCGGCGGAACGGTGCGCCGTCCACGTGCAGGTGCACCGCGGCCTCCTGCGGGACCGTGAAGCCTAGCTCGCGCGCTGGGGCGAGCAGCCGTTCGAGGGCTCGTCCGTGGTCACGGTCCAGCGGTGGCGTGATGATCTCGCACGGCCGTTCACGGCCCGGCGGCAGCGGCATGGCCACGGCGACGGTCGCACCACGGTGGTCGTCGACGCGGACCGCGGTGCCGATGACCTCGGCGTCGACCCCGAACAGCGCGGCCACCGGGTCGAGCACCCGGTCGCGCGGTGCGTCCGGGTCCGCGTGCCGCTCGACCAGGCGCAGCAGGCGGGCGTCGTCGCACAGGACCCGGTACCAGCCCCGGTGCCCTGAGAGCCCAGGCACCGGGGCATCGGCAGCAAGGTCCGCCTCGAGGGTGATGTCGTCGACGAGCCGCGCCACGGGACGGCCGTCCGCGTCGAGGACGTCGAACGCCGGGGACAGGCGCCGGAAGACCCCCACGCCAGGCACGGTCGACGGCTCGCTGTCGGTGTGGAAGGACCGCAGCACGCGCCCGCCGCAGCGCGCGGCCAGCTCGTCCGCCAGCACCTGACGGTCGGAGCCGACGGGCGCCAGCAGCTCGATCTCGAAGCCGGTCCGCAGCCTCAGCTCGTCCACGTCATCTCCTCTCGCGGGGGTCGTCGGCGGGTCAGGAGGTGGCGGGTGTCCCGCTGGGTGCCACGGGAGGAGTCTGCCCGTCGAGGATCATCTGGCCCGCGCGCGCCTTGGTCTCGCTGAACTCGGTCTGCCACAGCGCGGCGAGCGCGTCGACGTCCTCACCGGTGTAGCCGGCGCCGAAGAACGCGTCGAGCTGCTCGGCGGTGATCTCGACCGTCGGGGCCGTCTCGCCGCCGCTTGGCGTGACCGGCACCTGCTGACCGTCCAGGATCAGCTGTCCCGCGCGAGCCTTGGCGTCCGTGGCGTCGAGGTTCCACAGGGCGCCCAGCTCCTCGACGTTCTCGGCCGAGTACCCGGCTCCCCAGAACGCCTGGTACTGCTCGGGCGTGTACCCGTCGGGCATGGTCGACCAGTCGACGCCGGCCGACTGCAGGATCTCCGTGACCGAGCGGGACAGGGCGGACGTCGGGGCCGCGGCCGTCGCCACACCGGTGCCGGCGACGCACAGCCCGACGGCGACGGCGCTCACCGCCACGAGGCGTCGGGTGCGGGGGCGGGTGGTGGGGGTGGCGTCCATGAGGTTCCTCCGGGGCAGCGTGCGGATGTGCGTACCCCCCTAGAACGCGGCTCGACGCCCAGGTGTGCAGTCCGGTTCCTACGCGCCCTCGAGCAGCCGCCGCTCGTAGGCCGCCACCACCTGCGCGGAGGTCCAGCCCTCGGTGCCGACGGCCTGCTCGCGCCCGACGTACGGTCCGCGGCCGCGCTCGGCGCCGAGCCAGCACGCCTCGTCGAGGAACACGGCGCGCGCCTGCGCGAACGACCGCGACGCGAACAGGGTGCTGGTGGAGCCGGCGTCGCGGTAGCCGACGACGAACCCGTCGTCGTCCGCGTCGAAGGTGAGGCACTCGTCGCCGGGCGGGCCGCCGACGGCGAAGTCGACCCCGTCGACCAGCCCGTTGTCGAGGGCGTCCTCCACCAGGTCGGCCAGGTCCGCGCGCGCCGGCGGGGCTCCGGCGGGTCGCGACGGTGCGGCCTGCGCGGACCGGACGGCGTCGGCCACCTTGACGAGGATCCGGAACCGTCGCAGGTCCCGGACGGTCAGCGGGACCAGGTTGGCGTCGAGGAACCGCACGTCAGCGCCGTCGAGCTCCTCCAGCCGGACCAGGCCGTCGGTCACCAGCGGGCTCGTGGTGTCCACCCGGTACCGGTGCGCGACCGTGCCCAGCGCGGTCCGCACCAGCACGTCCCCGCGCTCGTAGCCGACGCGGTGGAGCTCGAGGTCGTCGTCCGCGGTGAGGGTCCGGGTCATCCCGCGAGTGTCACACGGCCGACGAGGTCAGCCCCACACGAGCCCGTGCGACGGGTCGTGCAGCACCCGGGCGACGTCGGCCAGCAGCTGTGACCCGAGGGCCCCGTCCACCAACCGGTGGTCGACGCTCAGGGCCAGCTGGGTGACGTGCCGGACCTTGATCTTGCCCTTGTGCACCCACGGCTGCTCGCGGATGGCGCCGAAGGCCAGGATCGCCGCCTCGCCCGGGTTGAGGATGGGCGTGCCCGTGTCGATGCCGAACACCCCGACGTTGGTGATGGTGATCGTGCCGTCGGACATGTCCGCGAACGTCGTCTTGCCCGCGCGGGCGGTCGCGGTGAGCTCGGCCAGGGCGTTCGCCAGCTCCTTGAGGCCGAGCCGGTGCGCGTCCTTGATGTTGGGCACCACGAGGCCACGGGGCGTCGACGCCGCGATGCCGAGGTTGATGTAGTGCTTGTAGACGATCTCCTGCGCGGCGTCGTCCCAGCTCGCGTTGACGTCCGGGTGCCGGCGGACGGCGAGCATGAGTGCCTTGGCGGCGATGAGCAGCGGGGTCACCCGGACGTCGGCGAACTCGCGGTCCGCCCGCAGGCGCTCGACCAGCTTCATCGTCTTGGTGACGTCGACGGTGTGGAAGACCGTGACGTGCGGCGCGGTGAACGCGCTGGCCACCATGGCCTCGGCGGTCCGCTTGCGCACCGACTTCACCGGCACGCGCGTCTGCCGGCCGTCCGAGGAGACCGTCCCGCTGGCCAGCCAGGGGGCGTCGTCGCCGGGGTAGGTGGCCAGGGTGCGCGCCTCGGCCTGCGCGGCGCGGCCGAGCACGTCCTCGCGCGTGACGATGCCGCCGGGGCCGGTCGGGTTCACCGAGTCGAGGTCCACGCCGAGCTCGCGGGCCAGCTTGCGCACGGGCGGCTTGGCCAGCGCGTGCCGGGTGCCGGCGGGGCGGACCTCCGGTGCGCGCTCGCGTCGGGCCGTGCTCGTCTCGGCCAGCCCGTAGCCGACCAGCACGGCCTCTCGCGCGGGCTCCTTCTCCGCGGCGGGCGCCGGTGCCGGTGCAGGTACCCGGCC
>NZ_CAURTV010000170.1:0-4629 GCF_963527515.1 uncultured Cellulomonas sp.
GGCGCGCACCGCGGCCACCGGCGGCTCGCGGACCACCCGGCGGGTCGGCACCTCCTCGACCCGGCTGCGCGGTGCGCGGCTGGGCGCCGGGCTGACCACCGTTCCACCGGCTCCGGTCCAAGACCCGCTGCAGGTGGTCATGGCCGTGCCCGAGGTGCCCGAGCGCAAGCGCTTCTGCCCCAAGTGCGGGGCCGAGGTCGGCCGGTCGCGCGACGGCGTCCCGGGGCGCACCGCGGGGTTCTGCCCCAAGTGCGGCACGCACTTCGACTTCACGCCGGCGCTCAGCCCCGGCGACCTGGTGGGTGGCCAGTACGAGGTGGTCGGCTGCCTCGCGCACGGCGGGCTCGGCTGGATCTACCTGGCGCGGGACCGCAACGTCTCGGGCCGCTGGGTGGTGCTCAAGGGCCTGCTGAACTCGGGTGACCCCGACGCCTACGCCGCCGCGATCTCCGAGCGGCAGTTCCTGGCCGAGGTCGAGCACCCGCTGATCGTCGAGATCTACAACTTCGCCATGCACGAGGGCGCCGGCTACACCGTCATGGAGTTCGTCGGCGGCCGCTCGCTCAAGCAGATCCTGCAGGACCGCCGCGAGGCCGCCGGGGGAGTCGTCACGCCCCTGCCGGTGGACCACGCGCTCGCGTTCGTCCTGGAGATCCTGCCCGCGTTCGCCTACCTGCACGACGTCGGGCTGCTGTTCTGCGACTTCAAGCCGGACAACGTCATCCAGCAGGGCGACGCGGTCAAGCTCATCGACCTCGGCGGCGTGCGCCGGATCGACGACCTGGACTCGGCGATCTTCGGCACGGTCGGCTACCAGGCGCCCGAGGTCGCCGAGGTGGGACCGTCCGTGGCCTCCGACATCTACACGATCGGTCGCACGCTGGCGACCCTCGTGCTGGACTTCCGCGGGAACACCTCGACGTACGTGGCGTCGCTCCCCGCGGTGGCGGACACCCCCGTGTTCCAGCAGTACGACTCCTTCTACCGGCTGCTGGCCAAGGCGTGCGCCCTCGACCCGTCCGACCGGTTCGCGACGGTGGACGAGCTGCGGGCGCAGGTGCTGGGCGTGCTGCGCGAGGTCGTCGCCACCGACCGGGGTCCGGGGAGCCCCGCGCTGCACTCGGCGGCGTCCGTGCTGTTCGAGGCGCCCACCTCCGACGAGGCGGGCCATCCGCTCGACTGGCACCAGCTGCCCGCGCTCAAGGTCGACGCGAGCGACCCGGCGGCGAGCTGGCTGGCCGGCGTGAACGTGAGCAACCCGGAGCAGCGCATCGCCGCACTCGCCGACGCCCCGGAGGACACGGTCGAGGTGCGGCTGCGGCGGGCGACCGCGGCCATCGAGGCGGGCCGGCAGGACGTGCTGGACCAGACCCTGTCGCAGGTCCTCACCGACGACCCGTGGGAGTGGCGGGCGGCCTGGCTCGGCGGACTCGCGCAGCTCAGCGCGGGCGACCCGGTCGCGGCCCGCGCGTCGTTCAATGCGGTGTACGGGCAGGTGCCGGGGGAGCTGGCGCCCAAGCTGGCGCTGGCCACGGCGTGCGAGCGCAGCGGCGAGCCGGACATCGCCGAGTCGCTCTACATCATCTGTGCACGCTCCGACGCCAACTACACGGCGCCCGCGGCCTTCGGCCTGGCCCGCATCCGCCGCGCGCGGGGCGACCTGCCCGGTGCGCTCGCGGCGCTCGACCTGGTGACGCCGACGCGCAGCTCCTACGTCGAGGCCCGCATGCTGCGCGCGCAGCTGCTCGCCACGTCGAGCGGGGACCTGCGTGCCCTGTCCGACGCGCTGGCCAGCGTGCAGAGCGTCTCGATCGAGCCGCGCGCGCGGGCGGCGCTGCGGGTGGACGTGCTGGGGTCCGCGCTGCAGGCGGTGCTCAAGGACGGGCCGTCGAAGACGGTCCACCTCGGGGCGGTGCCGGCGGAGGAGCCCGAGCTGCGCGACGCGCTGGAGGGCGCGCTGCGCGAGCAGGCGGCGCTGGCCGACACGCCCGACGAGCGGATCACCCTGGTCGACCGCGCCAACGCCGTCCGTCGGTGGACCACGTGGTGACCTGTCCGAGCTGCGGCACGGTCGCGGCGGACGGCTCGGCGTTCTGCGAGCACTGCGGGACGGCGCTGGGTGCGGCCGCGCCGGCACCGGCGGCCGTGCTCGCGGAGCCGGAACCACCGGCGACACCCGTCTGCCGGTCCTGCGGCGGGACGATCGCGGCGGACGGCTACTGCGAGCACTGCGGCGAGCTGGCGGTCAGCGCGCGCGACCACTGGGCCGAGCTGCCGTCGCCGCTGGTCGGCGGGGTCTGCGACCGTGGCCGGCGCAAGAGCCGCAACGAGGACGCGATGGCGCTCGCGGTGGTCGGCACCACCGCGGTCCTGGTGGTCTGCGACGGCGTGTCCAACATCCAGGACTCCGACGTCGCGAGCCTCGCCGCCGCACGTGCCGCGCGGGACGTGCTGGTCACCGGGGAGCCGCAGACGGTGGCGGCGTGGTCCGCTCTCCTGGTGGAGTCGGCCGCCGCTGCCGACAAGGCCATCGCGGACGCGGTCGGTGACCTGACCGGGCGGGTCGAGCCTCCGTCGTGCACGTTCGTCGCGGCCGTCGTCGACGGGCCGACCGTCGTGGCCGGCTGGCTGGGGGACTCCCGCGCCTACTGGATCCCGGACGAGGGGGCCGCCCACCAGGTCAGCGTCGACGACTCCGCAGCGAACGAGATGATCGCGCGCGGCATCCCGCGGGCACGGGCGGAGGCCTCGCGCGAGGGGCACGCCATCACGCGCTGGCTGGGTCCCGACGCCGAGACCGTGGTGCCCAGCACGGGCACCACCCGGGCGCAGGGGCCGGGGTGGGTGTTCGTCTGCTCGGACGGCCTGTGGAACTACTGCTCCGAGGCCGACGACGTGGCGGACCTGCTGCACCGCACGATCGAGCAGGTCGGGACCTCACCGGACACGATCTGCGCCGAGCTGGTGCGCTGGGCCAACGCGGCGGGAGGGCACGACAACATCACCGCCTCGCTGGCCCGGGTGGCCGCACCCTTCGATACTGTCCAGACCGAAGAGACGGCACCGGCCCCGCCGGCGTCGCCCGCAGCCTGAGGAGCCACAGTGGCCGACTTCCGCACCGAGGTGTTCCAGAACGAGTTCCTCTCCGACGGAGCCACGGACGTGCACGCGATCGTGACCGTGACCAGCACGGGCGCGGGCACCGCGGTGTCCAGCGCCGGCGGCGTCGCGGAGATCGTCATCATCGACACCTCGGGCTCCATGAGCGGACCGAACATCGAGGCCGCCAAGTACGCCGCCCAGGTGGCCGTCGACCAGATCGCAGACGGCACGTGGTTCGCGGTGGTCGGCGGCAGCCACGTGGCCAACCGGGCGTTCCCGTACCCGAACGCGCCGGTCGCGATCGTGCAGATGGAGCCGGGCGCCCGCGAGGAGGCCAAGCGCGCCATCTCCTTCATGCGCCCCTCGGGCGGCACCGCGATGAGCACCTGGCTGCGGCTCGCCGACGCGATCTTCGCCGAGGTGCCGCAGGTGGCCCAGAAGCACGCGATCCTGCTGACCGACGGCCGCAACGAGTCCGAGCCGCGCGCCGAGCTGTCCAAGGCGATCCGGGACGTCACCGGGCACTTCCAGTGCGACGCGCGCGGCGTCGGCTCCAGCTGGGAGGTGGCCGAGCTGCGCGAGATCTCCTCGGCGCTGCTGGGCACGGTCGACCTCATCCGCAACCCCGCGGACATCGCGGAGGACTTCCGCGCGATGGTGAACGAGTCGATGTCCAAGGGCGTCGCCGACGCCGAGCTGCGCGTGTGGGCCCCGCAGGGCGCCCAGGTGCTGTTCGTCCGCCGCGTCGCACCCACGGTCGAGGACCTCACGGCCCGCCGCACCGAGGTCAACCCGCTGACCGGCGCGTACCCCACGGGCGCGTGGGGCGACGAGTCCCGCGACTACCACGTGGCCGTCCGGGTGTCGTCCAAGCCGGTCGGTTCGGAGCAGCTGGCCGCGCGCGTGCAGATCGCGGTCGGCGGGGAGGTGCAGGCGTCGGGACTGGTCAAGGCGCGCTGGTCGGACGACAGCACCCTGACCGCGCGGATCAACCCCGAGGTCGCGCACTACACCGGGCAGACGGAGCTGGCGTCGGTGATCCAGGAGGGTCTGGCCGCCAAGGCGTCCGGCGACGAGGCCACGGCGACCGTCAAGCTGGGCCGTGCGGTCCAGCTGGCCGCCGAGACGGGCAACGACGAGGCGACGTCGCGGCTGCGCCGGGTGGTCGAGATCGACGACGAGGAGAAGGGCACCGTGCGGCTCAAGCGCAACGCCGACAAGCTCGACGAGATGGCGCTCGACACCGCCTCCACCAAGACCACGCGGGTCCGCCGGTGAGCACCGTCGTCTGCCCGAACGGTCACACCTCGACGGCCACGGACTACTGCGACGTCTGCGGCGCGCCCATCGAGTCGTCGGCGCCCGCGCAGGCCGCCGAGCCCGCCGCGGCGGGGACGGCCACGACGTGCCCGCACTGCGGTGCACCGGCGTCGTCGCTGGCCCTGTTCTGCGAGGTCTGCGGGTACGACTTCACCACGGGCACCGCACCGGCCCCCGTCGCGCCACCGGCGCCGGTCGCGCCCGCGC
>NZ_CAURTV010000171.1:0-4624 GCF_963527515.1 uncultured Cellulomonas sp.
GGCGTCCACCGCGGCGCGGGCGGTCTGGGCGGGGGCGGCCACCTCGGGCTTGTCCCGGGCGAGCCGGTCGACGTCGGCGAGGTCCGCCGAGATCGAGGCGATCGCCGCGTCGATGCGGACGCCGATCGCGGCGAGCTCCGGTCCGGCGCGGTCGACGGCGTCGAGCAGCGTCGTGACCTGGCTCAGTGCCTCCTCCGCCGCACGGGCGTAGCCGACGGCGGTGCCGCGGGCGCCGCTGCCGACGGCCTCCATGCCGCGGCCGACGGTGGTGTCGATCTCGTCGAGGAGCTGGGCGGCCTGGTCGGGGTTGCGCGCGACCGAGGCGAGCGACGCGGGCGGGTAGGTGGCGGCCAGGGTGCTCACGGTCACGCGGGCGGGGTCGAGCCGGCCGCGCAGGGTCGTCGCCGTGCGGGCGTGCGCGTCGAGAGCCTGCTCGACGCGCGCCTCGAGGTCCCGCAGGTGGTCGAACCCGGCCTTCTGCGCGTCCAGCATGGCGGCGACCGCGGAGCACGTCCGCAGGATGCGGGTCGCCGTCTCGCGGACCTGGGGCTCGGTGTCGGGGATGTTGTCGTCGAGGGTCTGGCGCAGGCGGAACGATTCCATGACCTGGGCCTTCGCGTCGTCCAGCACCGTCTCGAACTCCGCGGTGGCGTCGGCACCGAACTGCGCCTGGGCGAAGCCGAGCTCCTCCTCGGAGGCCTTGACGGCGTCGTCGACGGCCACGAGCGCCGACGCGGAGCGGCGGTCCAGCTCGGCCGTGGGGAGCGCCGCCAGGGCGTCGGCCGGGGCGGCCTGGGCACCGGGGGCGGCGGGCGCGTTCGCGCGGCGTCGGCGCAGGAACCACGGGAGGGCGAAGAACGCGCCGATCACGACGAGACCGACCAGGAGCACGGGGCCGAAGAAGCTGCCGCCGCCCGACGAGCCGCTCGATGCGCCGCCGCCGGTTGCGGCCTCGCGCAGGGAGTCGGCGGTCGCGACCGCCGCCCCTGCCCAGTCGTCGGCGCGCAGCCGGTCCTCGGCGGCCGCGCTGGCGGACTCGACGTCGGAGCTGGACAGGCCCTCGACCGTCTCGGGGGCCAGCGCGTACCGGCGGGCCTCGGTGGCGACCGCGAGGATCACGTCCTGCGACCCGAGGCCCGACTCGGCGGCCGTGGCCTGCGCCCACGCGACCGGGTCGGTGCTGCCGAAGTCGGAGACGTAGACGACGTACAGCTGGAGCGAGGTGTCCTGCGCGAGCCGGTCGAGCGCCGCCTGGACCTCCGCCTGGCTGCCGTCGAGGGCGCCCACCTGGTCGGTGATCTCGCCGGTCAGGGCCAGCGGCTGGACCGCCGGCAGGGTGCCGGCGCCGAGCAGGAGCGGGACGCCGAGCAGCAGCGGGACCAGCAGGGACAGGGGACGACGCGGGACGGGCACCCGTTGATCCTTCCGGTGGGCTCTGTCCGCCGCAACGGCTCACGCCCCGGAAGGGTTCCCCGGTCAGTCCCGGCCGGGCTCCGTGGCGGGGTCCAGGTCCTCGGCGTCGACGATCGAGTACGCGTAGCCCTGCTCGGCCAGGAACCGCTGCCGGTGCGCCGCGAAGTCCTGGTCGACGGTGTCCCGAGCGACCACGGTGTAGAAGTGCGCGGTGCGGCCGTCACCCTTGGGGCGCATGATCCGGCCGAGCCGCTGCGCCTCCTCCTGGCGGGAGCCGAACGAGCCGGACACCTGGATGGCGACGGACGCCTCGGGCAGGTCGATCGAGAAGTTGGCCACCTTGCTCACCACGAGCTTGGTGATCTCCCCGGACCGGAAGGCGTCGAACAGCCGCTGCCGCTCGCGCACCGGGGTCTCGCCGGTGATCAGGTCCGCGTTCAGGTGCTCCGCGAGCGTGTGCAGCTGGTCCAGGTACTGCCCGATCACCAGCGTCGGGTCGCCCTCGTGCTTGGCGACCAGCTGCTCCACCACGCGGTTCTTGCCGCGCGCGGTCGCCGCGAGGCGGTACTTCTCCTCCGGCTCGGCGATCGCGTAGGTCATGCGGTCGGCGTCCGAGAGGGTCAGGCGCACCTCGACGCAGTCGGCGGGGGCGATGTACCCCTGCGCCTCGATGTCCTTCCACGGTGCGTCGAACCGCTTGGGGCCGATGAGGCTGAACACCTCGTCCTCGCGGCCGTCCTCGCGCACCAGGGTGGCGGTCAGGCCGAGCCGTCGGCGGGCCTGCAGGTCCGCGGTCATGCGGAAGATCGGCGCGGGCAGCAGGTGGACCTCGTCGTAGACGACCAGGCCCCAGTCGCGGGCGTCGAGCAGCTCGAGGTGCGCGTACACGCCCTTCCGCTTGGTGGTCATCACCTGGTAGGTCGCGATGGTGACCGGCCGGATCTCCTTGCGGGCACCGGAGTACTCGCCGATCTCGTCCTCGGTCAGCGTCGTGCGCTTGATCAGCTCGTCGCGCCACTGCCGGGCGGAGACGGTGTTGGTTACCAGGATCAAGGTGGTGGTCGACGAGCGCGCCATCGCCCCCGCGCCGACGAGCGTCTTGCCGGCGCCGCAGGGCAGCACCACCACACCGGAGCCGCCGTGGAAGAACCCGTCGACGGCCTGCTGCTGGTAGGGGCGCAGGTGCCAGTCGTCCTGGATGAGGTCGATCTGGTGCGCCTCGCCGTCGACGTAGCCCGCCAGGTCCTCCGCCGGCCAGCCGAGCTTGAGCAGCACCTGCTTGAGGTGGCCGCGCTCGGAGGGGTGCACGACCACGTCGGTCGAGTCGATCCGGGCGCCCAGGAGGCCGGCGGTGCGCTTGGAGCGGACCACCTCGGCCAGGACGGCCGGGTCGAGGGCGTGCAGGATCAGGCCGTGCACCGGGTCCTGGATGAGCTGCAGGCGGCCGTAGCGGGACATCGTGTCGGCGACGTCGACCAGCAGGGCGTGCGGGACCGGGTAGCGGGAGTACTCGAGGAGGACGTCGACCACCTGCTCGGCGTCGTGACCCGCGGCGCGCGCGTTCCACAGGCCCAGCGGGGTGAGGCGGTACGTGTGCACGTGCTCCGGGGCGCGCTCGAGCTCCGCGAACGGGGCGATCGCGCGGCGGCAGGCCTCGGCCTGGTCGTGGTCGACCTCGAGCAGCAGCGTCTTGTCGCTCTGCACGATGAGGGGGCCGTCGGTCACGGGGTGGACTCCTGGGGATCGGTGACGCGGCTGACGGACGCGATGCGGTGCACGGCGACCGTCAGCTCGGACTCGCGCGCGGTGTCGATGGCCCGCAGCCGGCCGCCCTCCACCCGCAGGGGGCGCAGCAGCCGACGTTGCGGGACGCCGTGGGAGCCGACCAGCTCGACCCACACCTCGACCTTCTCGGCCGCCGCCTCGCGCAGCAGCACCAACGCATCCACGGGGTCGGCTGTTCCCGGGGTCGTGGGAGGAAGCGGGGCCGGCGGAGTGACGCGGCGGGCCGGCAGCGGAGGGAGCGAGCCGGGCAGGCGCTCCACCTCGTCGGCCGCGCGCTCGGCCTCCGCCCGGCGCAGCTGCGGCACCAGGGCGAGCAGGCGGTCGTCGGTGAGGGTCTCGCGGGCGGCGGGGGTGGCGTCCGAGGCGCGTCGGCGGGCGCCGGCCGTGGCGCGACGCCCGACCCGGCGGATCGACGGCACGACGTGCACCACCTGGCCGTCCTGCCCTTCGGCCACCGGTGCCAGACCGTGCGTCCGCAGGGTCTCCATGAGCTCACGGACGGGGGCCTGGGACGCGAGCACGGTGGGCGCCAGCTGGACCAGCCCGAGCGTCGCGAGCCGGGGGTCCTCGGCCAGTCCGGCCAGCAGGGAAGGGTCGTCGGCGCGCAGGTAGCCGTTGGCGGAACCGGCCCGCAGCCGGCCGTGGCGCCGCGCCGCGTCCCGCACCAGGTACTCCAGCGGCTGGGGCACACCCGTGCGGCCGTGCGCGGCCAGCTCGGCGAGCAGGCTGTCGGCGGTCGAGCCGCCGTCGAGTGCGTGCCGGACCGACTCCGGCGTGAACCGGACCGTGAGGGCGCCCCCGCGGGACTCGACGTGCGCGCTCCGGTCCAGCAGGTCCTCGAGCTCGGGACTGGGCCGACCGGGGACGACGCCGGTGAGGTCGCCCTGGAGCAGGATCTCGTCGACCGCGGGAGGCAGGGCGGCCGCGAGGGCGTCGGCCGGGTCCCCGGTCTCGGCGCCGACCAGCGGGGCCGTCTCCAGGAGCAGGGCGCGGCCGGCGTCGGACAGCGCTCCCGCGCCGACGATGCCCAGGCGGCCTGCCTCGATGAGGACCGCCTGGACGGCCGCCGCCGGGGGCACCGACCGCGGGGTGCGCCAGCGCAGCACCGCGACCACGTGGGCGGCGTCGAGGACCGTGCCGGGGGGCGTCTCCGCCAGCACGTCGAGCACCGATCGGCGCAGGCGGGGCGCCCACGTGCGCTGCAGCTCGGGGTCGAGCGCGGCCCGCACACCGCCCCGCTCGTCGCGCCCGCCCACCAGCCACGGGGTGCGCAGGGTTCCCCGCCAGGTGCGGGCCAGCGCGGCCCAGCGGTCGGGGACGTCGCGGGCGGCCCACTCGTCGACGGCGACCGTCGGTGCGAACGACGGGTTGTCCTCGCCGTCGTCGGCGACGAAGGCCGCCGCGCCCGCGAGCTCAATGATGAAGG
>NZ_CAURTV010000172.1:0-4545 GCF_963527515.1 uncultured Cellulomonas sp.
CCTGCCGACCGTGCTCGCCGAGGCCGTCGCCGAGGCGCTGCGTGCCCTCGCCCGGATCAGCGCGGTGCACCCCGTCCTGCGGGCCGCGCACGTGCTCGACGCGGGCGCCTGCGCCCTCCTGGTCGTCCTGGACGCGCTCGCCCGCGCGGTAGCCGACGAGCGCCCGGTGGAGGTCCCGCTCGACTGGCTCCCGACGTCGGTCGCGCACCACACCGGCTCGGAGCCGTCCGGCGGCGCCTACGAGGTCATGCTCCTGGTGAGCGAGGAGCACGCGCCCGACCGTCCCGCGCCCGTCGTCGACACGGGCGCGGAGCTCCGTCGTCGGATGGGAGCACTCGGGGACTCGGTCGCGGTCGTCGGCGGCGACGGCTGGTGGCACGTGCACGTCCACACGGACCAGCCGGCGGCGGCGATCGCCGCGGCGGGGCTCGGGCGGCGCGAGCAGGTGCTCGTCCGGCTGCTGACCGGTGCGCACGCCGGCGGGTCCGCCCTGCCCGGACGACCGGACGGGCAGGAGCGGTGGGGCGTGGTGGTCTGCACCGCGGCGCCGGAGCTGGCGGCCTGGTACGGCTCGGCCGGCGCGGTCGTCCTGGTGCGGTGCCCCGAGGCGCCCGTCCGCTCGCTGCACCTGCAGCGCGCCGTGACCGACACGGGGGCGACGCACGTGGCGCTGCTGCCGGGCACAGGCGTGAGCACGCAGGAGGTCGCTGCGCTCAGCGCGCCGGGCGTCGTCGTCGAGGTGCTCGCGGCCGTCGACGAGGTGCGCACGGTCGTCGCCTGCCTCGCGTTCGCCGGTGCCGGACCGACCTCGCGGGGGTGCTCGGCGGCCAGGGCGGCGCTGGAACGGCTGACCGTGCACCCGGTCGACGTGGCGTCCGGGGGGACCGTGCGCGGCGCGGTCGACGCCCTCACCCGGACCCCGCGCGCCGTCCCCGCGGAGAGCCTGACCGTGCTGGTGCAGGACGTGCCGGACGACGACCTGCTGGCGGAGCTCACCGCCTACCTCGAGGACCACCACCCGGGCGTCGAGGCCACGGTCGTCGGCCCGACCGGGCAGGGTCCCTCGCTCGTGCTGGGGCTGGACTGATGGCCAAGGGGCTCACCTATCACGACAGCGTGGCCACCCACGTGCCACCGCTGGACGAGCGGGTGCCCGGCAAGCCTGCGGACCAGAAGAAGCTCGCCGCCCTCGGCATCGAGACCGTGGGGGACCTGCTCGCGCACTACCCGTGGCGGTACGCCGACTCGCGCGAGGTCACCGACATCGCCGGGCTCGCGGTCGGGCACAACGTGTCGCTCGTCGCCCAGGTGCGCGGGGCCGAGATCAGGCACGCGCAGAAGACGGGCAAGCCGCGCGTCGAGGCCAAGGTCACCGACGGCACCCGCACGCTCGACCTGGTGATCTTCATGCCTCACGAGCAGGCCGCGAAGTTCCACCTCAAGCGGTTGGTCCCCGGGTCGCTGGGCCTGTTCTCCGGTCAGATCAACGTGTTCAACGGTCGGCTCCAGCTGGCCAACCCCACGTACGCGATCTTCGGCCACGAGGTCGACGAGGCCGTCGCGCTGGAGGAGGCCGAGTGGCCGATCCCCATCTACCCGGCGACCGCGGGACTGGAGTCGGACAAGATCCGCGCGGCGGTGCGCAAGGAGCTGGACCGGCTCACGGAGGCGGACGTCCCGGACCCCGTGCCGGACCCGGTGCGCAGCGAACGCCACCTCGCGTCGCGGTGGAGCGCGCTGCGGGGCGTCCACGTGCCGCACACGGAGGACGACTACCGCAAGGCGCAGGCGCGCCTCCGGTACGAGGAGGCGTTCGTCCTGCAGGTCGAGCTCGCCCGCCGGCGCGCTCGCGCCCGGCGCGAGGAGTCGACGGCGCGGCCGCGCCGGTCCGGCGGCCTGCTCGACGCGTTCGACGCGCGCCTGCCGTTCGTCCTGACCGAGGGGCAGGTCGCCGCCGGTGAGCAGATCGCGACCGACCTGGCCGCGGCGCACCCCATGCAGCGGCTGCTGCAGGGCGAGGTCGGCTCGGGCAAGACGGTGGTCGCGCTGCGGGCCATGCTCCAGGTGGTCGACGCGGGCGGGCAGGCCGCGCTGCTCGCCCCCACCTCGGTGCTCGCGGCGCAGCACGTGCGGACGCTGCGGGCGCTGCTGGGTGACCTGGCCGAGGGCGGGCTGCTCGGCGGCTCGGAGATCGGCACGCGGGTGGCCGTGCTCACCGGGTCGCAGAACGCGGCGGAGCGCAGGAGCAATCTGCTGGAGGCGGCCAGCGGGCAGGCGGGGATCGTCGTCGGCACCCACGCCCTGCTGTCGGACCCCGTGCAGTTCGCCGACCTGGGGCTCGTCGTCATCGACGAGCAGCACAAGTTCGGCGTCGAGCAGCGCGGCCGCCTGCAGGCCAAGGCCGCGAACGCCCCGCACCTCCTGGTGACCACCGCGACGCCCATCCCGCGCACCGTGGCCATGACCGTGTTCGGTGAGCTGGAGATCTCTGAGCTGCGGCACGTGCCCGCCGGGCGCAGCGGCGTGACCACGCACGTGGTCCCTGCGGACAACCGGGCCTGGCTGGACCGCACCTGGAGCCGGGTCCGCGAGGAGGTGGAGCGCGGCGGCCGCGCGTTCGTCGTCTGCGCACGGATCGACGCCGACGAGGATGCCGCCGCCGGGAGCACGCGCGAGACGGACGGTGCAGACCTGATCCTCGACGAGCCGACGACGGTCAGCGAGGCGCAGGCCGCCGCGCAGCGTGCACCGAAGAGACCGCTGCGGGCGGTGCTCGAGGTGGCCGAGGCGCTCCGTGCGGACCCGCGGCTCGGCGGTGCCGCCGTGGGGCTCCTGCACGGGCGGATGTCCGGCGAGGAGAAGGACCGGGCGATCGCGGACTTCGCCGCGGGCACCACGCCCGTGCTGGTGTCCACCACCGTGATCGAGGTGGGTGTCGACGTCCCCGCGGCCACGGTCATGGTCATCCTCGATGCCCACGTCTTCGGGCTCTCGCAGCTGCACCAGCTGCGCGGCCGGGTGGGACGCGGCGCCGCACCCGGGCTCTGCCTCCTGGTCGCCGACGCCCCGGAGGGCACGGTCGCCGCCCAGCGGCTGGGCGCGCTCGCCGCGACGACCGACGGGTTCGAGCTCGCTCGGGTGGACCTCGAGCTGCGGCGTGAGGGCGACGTGCTCGGCTCCGCGCAGTCCGGTCGACGCGGGACGCTGCGGTTCCTGCGCATCGTCAGCGACGGCGCCGTGATCGACCGGGCGCGCGAGGACGCCCGTGCCCTCGTGGAGGCCGACCCGGAGCTGGCCGCCTGGCCGGCGCTGCGTGCGGCGATCGACGCCCAGCTGGCCGACGGCCGCGAGGAGTTCCTGGGGCAGAGCTGACCGGCGGGAGACCAGCCGCCCGGCGGCTACCCTGACGCACGTGTCGAAGCCCGTCATCCGCGCCCAGGACCTGCTCGTCGGCTACGGCGGGGCGCCCGTGTGCGCGCCCGTGACGTTCACGCTGGCGCCCGGCAAGGTCGTCGCCCTCGTCGGTGCCAACGGGTCCGGGAAGTCGACGGTGCTGCGCGCGGTGATCGGGCTGCTGGAACCCTCGGGCGGCTCGCTGCAGGTCTTCGGCGGACCCGTGGACGAGCGGGACGTGGCGTTCCGGACGAAGGTGGCCAGCGTCCTCGACGACGACGCCTACTTCCCGGCGCTGACGGTCTCCGAGCACCTGTACCTGACCGCCCGCGGGCACGGCGTGCACGGTGCGCAGGAGGTGGTCGCGGGGTTGCTCGCCGAGTTCGGCCTGGCCGACCACGCGCGCTCGCTGCCGGTCGCGCTCTCGTCGGGGCAGCGCCGCCGCCTGCTGCTCGCCGCCGGGTTCGTCCGGCCGCGTTCCCTCCTGGTGCTCGACGAGCCGGAGCAGCGGCTCGACCGCGCGATGCGCGACCGGCTGGCGGCGCGGATCGTCGCGGAGAAGTCGGCGGGCGGCGCCGTGCTGCTGGCGACGCACGACCCGGACCTGCTGCGGGCGGTCGCGGACCGCGCGGTGCACGTGGCGGACGACGTGACCCGGGTCCTGCCCACCGACCAGGCGGCGGACCTGATCGCGCGGGAGAACCCGTGACCGACGTGGTCGACCCCCAGGACGAGCCCGCCGTCCAGCCCTTCGAGGTGGGCGAGGTGCCGTCCGCCAGGAGCATCCGGCGCTTCACCACGCAGGCGGCCAACGCGCGCGGAGGGGCGAGCGTCGGGGCGCTCCTGTCGAGCGTGTACTACGCGGTCATCAGCATCGCCATCAGCATCGGCCTCGCCCTCGGCTTCGCGCAGGCCATGCGCGCGTCCCTGCCGGGAGCGCCTGAGGTCGAGGCGCCCCTGACCCTGAGCCTGGCGACCCTGGTCGTCGTCATCGTCGTGGCCCTCGCCGGTGCCCTGCTCTCGCTCGCCGGCCGGCTCGGCCCGGTCGGCGCCGGGGGAGCGGAGGCGGCCTGGTGGCTCGGGTTGCCGGTCGACCGCCGCGGCCTGCTGCGCCCCGCCGCCCGCCGGCTGCCGCTCCTCGCCGGGTTCGTC
>NZ_CAURTV010000173.1:0-4523 GCF_963527515.1 uncultured Cellulomonas sp.
GCGCCGAGCTGCGCCACCGCGATCTCGACCAGCGCGTCGGCCACACCCTGCGCGCCGACGCCCTGCGACAGCGCCGCGGTCGTCGCCTGCAGCGCGCGCAGCTGCTCGGTCGACCGGTCGGCCGCGGCCCGGGCGGCCAGCAGCTCGCGCTCGTACCGCGAGCGTTCCGCCGCCCTCGACAGAGCGACGTCGACGATCCGCCGGTCGTCCTCGAGCGTGCGGACCACCGCTGACAGGAGCACGGGCAGGCGACCGTCCGGCCCGCGCAGCTCCACCGCGACCTCGTCCACCCGACCCTGCATGTGCAGCAGCGGGGACAGGTGCGTCTCCCAGTAGATGCGCCCGCCTACCGAGAGCAGCTCGCTCAGGCGGGCGCCGGCGAGGACGTCCTGCGGCTCGCGGCCCACCCACTCCAGCAGGACGCGGTTGGCGTCGACGATCCGGCCGACGTCGTCCAGCCGCAGGAGCGCGACCGGCGCGACGTCCCAGGCCTCGCTACGCCCGGGCGACATGCGGCAGGAACGCGCTGACTGCGGCGACCACCTGGTCCGGGGCGCTCAGGTTCGGGCAGTGGCCGACGGCGTCGAGGACCACGAGCCGGCTGCCGACCAGGTGGTCGTGCACGTACTGTCCGACCTCCGGCGGCGCGATGGCGTCCTCCCGGCACTGCAGGACCAGGGCCGGCGTGCGCACGCGCGCGAGGTCCTCGCGGTTGTCGGACAGGAACGTGGTCCGGGCGAACCGCCGGGCGATCGCCGGGTCGGTCCGGCAGAACGAGTTGGTCAGCTCCTGGCCCAGCTCGGGCCGGTCCGCGTTGCCCATGATCACCGGCGCGATGAACGCCGACCAGCCCAGATAGTTGTCGTCCATGGTCTCGAGCAGCTCGTCGATCTCGGCCGCGCTGAACCCGCCGCGGTAGTTCTCGTCGTCCACGTACCGAGGGCTCGGGCAGACCAGCACGAGCCGGTCGAACAGGTCCGGGCGCTGCGCCGCGGCGAGGGCGCCGATCATCGCGCTCACCGAGTGCCCGACGAAGACGGCGGGCCCGAGGTCCAGCTCATCGAGGATCTCCACCACGTCCTGCGCGTAGCCGTCGAGCGCGCCGTACCGCAGCGGGTCGTACGCGGTCAGGTCCGAGCCGCCCGCACCGACGTGGTCGAACAGGACCACCCGGTGGGTCGCCTCGAACGCCGGTGCGACGAACCGCCACATGCTCTGGTCGCACCCGAACCCGTGGGCGAGCACGAGCACCGGCGCGCCGGGGACGCCCGAGAGCACGACGTTGTTCCGGGTGAGCACATTCATGGACGACAGACTAGGCGGCGGGCGTGGGTGATCCGTTGGTGGACGCCGGCGCCACGGGGGACGACTCCGTCAGCTGGGCGACCATCTTGCTCAGGTCCAGCCCCGTGGTCGACCGGATGAGCTCCTGCAGCTGCACGAAGTTGCCCGCCACAGCCTTCGGCAGCGCGGACGCCCCGTCGGTGGACACCACGGTGAGCGTGTCGATGTTGCCCATGGGTGCGGCCAGCTGCTTGGCGATCTCGGGCAGCGTCTCGAGCAGGCGGTCGAACACGGCGGCCTGGTTGAACTGCTTGTACGCCTCGGCCCGCTGCTGGAGCGCCTCGGCCTCGGCCTTGCCGCGCGCCAGGACGGCGGCGGCCTCGGCGGCACCCTCGAGCTCGGTGGCCTTCGCCTGCGCCGACCGCAGGGCCAGCTCACCGGCGCCGCGGAGCTCGTTCTCGGCCTTGGCCGCCTCGGCCGCCTTGACGGCGGTGATGCGCTGGGCCTCGGCCTGCTGCTCGAGGCGGTAGCGCTCGGCGTCGGCGGGGCGTCGCACCGTGGTGTCGAGCTGGCTCTCGGTCAGCGCGGCCTGGCGCTGGGCCACCAGCTCCTCCTGCGCGAGGATCTCCTGCTGGCGTGCCGCGGCCTCGAGCGGGCCGGCCGACGCCGACAGCGCCTTGGCCCGGTCGGTCTCCGCGAGGATCTCGGCCTGCCGCAGGTCGAGGGCGCGCTGGTAGTTGGCCACCTGCGTCTCGGCGTCGATCCGCTTCTCCTCGGACAGGCGACGCGCCTCGGCCTCGGCGATCTCGGCCTCGCGACGGATCGCGGCGGCGGACGCGCGGCCCATGTCGAGGATGTAGCTGCCGTCGCCGTGGTCGTTGACCTCCTGGATGGTGAACGCGTCCAGGCTCAGGCCCTGCGCGCTCAGCGACCCGGTCACCGACTCGAGCACCTGCTGGGAGAACGACTCCCGGTCGCGGATGACCTGCTCGACCGTGAGGTTGCCGACGATCGCGCGCAGCGCACCGGAGAGCTGGTTGGTGGTGAAGCTGTCGATCTCCGACTGCTGGCTGCCGAACCGCTGGGCCGCGGCACGGATGGACACGTCCTCGTTGTGCACCTTGACGATGGCCACACCGGACACGGTCAGCGCGATGCCCTGGGACGACGGCGCGCCGTTGACCTCGACCGTGATGCGCCGCGACGACATGTCGAGCACCGAGAGCTGCTGCACGAACGGCAGGACGAACACCCCGCCACCGGTCACGACCTTCTGCCCCGACAGGTCACCCGACGTCTTGCCCTTGCGGCCGGTCACGATGAACGCCTCGTTGGGCTTGGCCACGCGGTACCGCTTGGCGATCGCGATGCCGACGATGAGGACGACGAGGACCAGACCTGCCACGCCGACGACGGGCAGCCAGGATTCGGGCACGAGAGCTCCTAGTTCGAGGAGGGAGGGGTGGAGACGACCTTGACGACACCGGGTCCCAGGTTGGACACGATGGTGACCCCGGCCCCGGTGGGCACGGGACCGTCCGCGCGGGCGGCGAGCGCGGTGCTCTGACCGGCTACGACGAGCGAGACCTGACCGAGGCCGTCGGCCGGGATCGAGGTGGTGACCGTGGCGGGCTGACCGACGTAGTCGCTGCTGGTGATCTGGTGCGCGGTGGGCCCGTGGGTCAGCGTCCGGGTGGCGACGCCGGCGCCGGCGGCCACCACGGCGCCCGCGACGACCCCGCCGAGCGACGCCATCAGCACGCCCGCGTCCGTCGTCGCCAGGACGAGACCTCCGACGATGCCGAACGTGGCCAGGAACGCGAGGACCGCGGTGGAGGACAGGTAGCCGCCCGTGAAGTCGATCGCGTCGATCACGCCGTCGAGGAAGTCGCCGACCGTGACGGTGAGCACCAGGAGCAGCAGGGCGGCACCGGCGATCAGCCAGAAGATCAGCATGCGTCGGTGTCCTCGGGTTCGGCGGAGAGAGTCGGCGCGTCGGTTATACCGCGCCGCGGGCCGCCCCCGTGGCCGAATCGCGGGGAGGCGCCCGACCAACGTCGGCTCAGGGGCGCGCGTAGCCCCGCAGGCTGTCCACCACGAGCTCCGGCACCGCGTCCGCGTCGTCCCCGCCGGACCGCTCCGGGAAGTCGAAGACCGCCAGCATCATCTGCATCGGGTACACCGGCGGGCGCGGGCAGCGGCGCACGACGACCCCGTCGACGAGGAAGGTGGCCAGGTCGGCCGACCAGTCGACGGCGTACGTGTGGTCCTGCGCGACGTCGATCGGGAGCCGGACCGCCTCGAAGTCCTCGACCACGGCGGGGTCGCGGAACGGGTGCAGGCCCACGCCGACCGCCGCCGAGCCCGGCCGGACGGCGTCGCCGAACACCTCCGCGACGCAGATCTCCGCGGACCGCTCGGGCTCGTCCTCCAGGCCCACCATCCAGAACGCCACCATCGAGCGCGGGGTCACCACGGCACGCGCCCGCAGCTCGACGAGCCCCCCGGAGGGCGTCCAGCCCCGGAACGTCTCCTGCGCCTCCCGCACCCGGAGCCCGTCGCGGTACGGCTGCTGGCCGCGCGTGCTGCCGACGGGTCCGGAGAAGCTGCCGGACTGGATCCCGGAGACGCGCATGGGCGGCGAGTGGTCACCGGCGCACCACAAGCCCTGCTCCGGGGGGATCCGCAGGTGCAGGCGCGAGTCGCGCAGCTCGTAGGAC
Organism: uncultured Cellulomonas sp.; assembly: GCF_963527515.1. Classification (NCBI taxonomy): domain Bacteria; kingdom Bacillati; phylum Actinomycetota; class Actinomycetes; order Micrococcales; family Cellulomonadaceae; genus Cellulomonas; species uncultured Cellulomonas sp. The sequence goes on from NZ_CAURTV010000173.1 coordinate 4,005, forward strand.
GCCGCGGTCGCGGCACGCGAGCTCCATGCGGGCAGGTAGTGCGGCAGCCACACGGCAGGATCGAGGTCGGGGCCGTCGAAGTGGTCCTCGAACGCCAGGACCCATCCGTCGGGGTGGTCGGTCACGAACCCCAGTCTGCGACAGCCCCGAGCAGAAGGCAGCCTCTCCATGACCGTCCCCCGTCGGGCGCTCGCGTCCGCGATCGCCGCCCCCGTCGCCATGATCGGCGGCTGGACGCTCGCCGCGGCGCAGCAGCCGACGTTCGACCCGGTGCAGGAGACCATCAGCGCGCTCGCGGCGTCGACCGCGAGCGACCCGTGGATCATGACGGCGGGACTGGCGGTGACGGGCGTGGCGCACGTGGTGACGGCGGCCGCGCTACGGCCGGTGCCCCGCCGGGCACGGGTGCTGCACGCGATCGGCGGGGCCGCCACGTTCGCCGTCGCGCTCCTGCCGGTCGATGCGGCCCCGCAGGCCCACGGCATCGCGGCCGGCATCGGCTTCGGTGCGCTCGCGCTC
>NZ_CAURTV010000174.1:0-4469 GCF_963527515.1 uncultured Cellulomonas sp.
CCACCCGGCGTCCCGGGCTGACCCCGAACCCCCTCAGGGTCAGGGCGGCGACCGCGGAGGTCATCGTGCGGGCGCCGGCCTGTCGGCCGCCGCCGGGGCCTCGTCGGCGGCCGGCCGCCCCTCCGTCGTCGGGACCGCCGTCGAGTCGTCGTCGTCGTCCTCGCGGCCCGGCGTCCGCAGGTTCCAGCGCGTGATCACAAACCGGAACAGGAAGTAGTAGACGACCGCGTACCCGAGTCCGATGACGATGAGCAGCAGCGGCATCGTCGCGATCCGGAAGTTCAGCAGGTAGTCGATGGCGCCCGCCGAGAACCCGAACCCGTCCTTGATGCCCAGCGCGTTGACCAGGGCCAGCGACGTACCGGTGAGGATCGCGTGGATGACGTAGAGCGGGTAGGCCACGTAGACGAACGCGAACTCGAGCGGCTCCGTGACCCCGGTGACGAAGGAGACGAGCGCGGCCGAGCCCATGATGCTGGCGATGACCTTGCGGTTCTTGGCCTTCGACGTGTGCACGATCGCCAGGGCGGCAGCCGGGAGCGCGAACATCATGATCGGGAAGAACCCGGTCATGAACGTGCCGGCCGTCGGGTCGCCGTGCAGGAAGCGGGCGATGTCGCCGTGCCACACCTCGCCGCTGGCGTCCGTGTACGAGCCGAACTGGAACCAGGGCAGCGAGTTGAGCAGGTGGTGCAGACCGATCGGGACGAGCAGCCGGTTCAGGGTGCCGTAGACGAACGCGCCGAGGATGGTCGAGCCGGTCACCCAGTCGCCGACGGCCGTGAAGCCGGAGTCGAAGGCGGGGTAGATCAGCGCACCGAGGACGGCGATGAGGATCGCCGCGCCCGCGGTGACGATCGGCACGAAGCGCCGTCCGCCGAAGAACGCCAGGTACGCGGGGAGCTTGATCCGGTAGTACTTCTGGAACAGCAGCGCCGCGACGAGGCCGATGACGATGCCGCCCAGGACGCCGTAGTTGATCAGCTCCTGCTTCTCGCCCTCGGCTGCGACGCCGAGCACGTACGGCGAGAGCGCGTCGCCCACGCCCTTGAACACGAGGTACCCGATCACGGCCGCCAGGCCGGTCGAGCCGTCCGCCTTGCGCGCGAACCCGACGGCCACACCGACGGCGAACAGGAGGGCCAGGTTGGCGAACAGCGCGTTGCCGGCCGCGGCCAGCACGGCGGCCACGGGCAGGAGCCACTCGGCGCTCCCACCCAGGCCGTCCTTGCCGAGCATGTCGTCCTGGCCGAGCCGCAGCAGCAGTGCGGCGGCGGGCAGGGAGGCGATGGGGAGCATCAGCGAGCGGCCGATGCGTTGCAGCTGGGCGAGGCCGGGGATGCCCCGCTTCTCGGTGGTGTCAGCGGTGACGGTGGTCATGGAGCACTCCTTGGTGGGTGGTCCTGAAGCTCTCGGGGGGTGTCTGGTCTGGACCAGTTGCGAGCAGACTGGTCTAGACCTCATGATGTGTCAAGGGTCACGTCGGTGCGACGACGACCGCCGTCGCACGAAGGGGTGGACCGCACGTGGACGAGCCGGAGCAGGGCGCCGCGCACAAGTACCTGACGGTGCGCGACCACCTGGCCACCCTCGTCGCGCACGAGCTGCGGGTCGGCGACGCCATCCCCTCCGAGCGCCACCTCAGCCAGCAGTTCGGCCTGTCCCGGATGACCGTGCGGCAGGCGGTCGACACGTTGGTGACCGACGGCGTCCTGGTCCGCGAGCAGGGCCGCGGGACGTTCGTCGCGCCGCAGCGCATCGACTTCGAGATGCGGCTGACGACCTTCGGCGAGGAGATGCGCCGCCGGGGCATGGAGCCGGCCACGGCGGTGCTCACCGCGCAGGTGGTCGCCGCGACGCCGGACGTGGCGACCGCCCTCGAGATCGAGCCGCGGGACAAGGTCCACTTCCTGTACCGCGTGCGCAGCGCCGACCGCGCGCCGATCTGCATCGAGCAGGTCTGGGTGCCGGTCGCCCTGGCGCCCACGCTCTTCGACGCCGGCCCGCCGCCGAGCATGTACGAGGCGCTGCGGGACTGCGGGCTGGCGCCCGAGTGGGGCGAGGACACGCTGTCCGCCGACGAGGCCACCGACACCGAGGCGTCCCTGCTCGGGCTCGGCGACGCCCGCGCCGTGCTGCGTGCCGAGCGGCGGACCTTCGGGGCGGACGGCGCCGTCATGTTCTCCCGGGCCTGCTACCGCGCCGACCGCTACAGCGTGTGGGTGCCGCTGCGCGCGCCACGCCCCGCCCTGGTGCCGCGGCGGCGCGTCCACCCCGAGCTCGAGCCGGCGACCGTCGGCCCGGACCACCGCGACGCGGACGCCACGGCGGCCGCGGGAGCTGCAGGAGGACGGCGATGAGGCCGCAGGGCAGAGACCAGGCGGCCGCGATCCTGGCCGCGCTGGGAGGCGTCGACAACATCGACGAGATCGAGCCGTGCACCACGCGGCTGCGGTCGCTGGTACGTGACGCCGGTCGGGTGGACGCGGCCGCGCTGCGTGCCGCCGGCGCCTTCGGCGTGATGATCTCGGGACGCGTGGTGCAGGTGGTGGTCGGCCCGCACGTCGACCTGCTGGCTACCGACCTCGACGAGCTGATGTGAGGAGCTGGACATGACCAAGGCGGAGAAGATCCTGGCGGCGCTGGGAGGCGACGCGAACGTGATCGAGCTGGAGCCGTGCATCACCCGGCTGCGGGTGGAGGTGCAGAACCCCGCGCTCGTCGACGAGCCCGCCCTGAAGGCCGCCGGCGCGATCGCCGTGGTCCGCTCCGGCATCGCGGTGCAGGTGATCGTGGGTCCGGAGGCGGACACGCTGGCGTCCGACATCGAGGACCTGCGCTGATGGCGGTCCTGACCGTCCTCGCCCCCGTCGCCGGCCGGGTCCTCGGTCTCGAGGAGGTGCCGGACCCGGTGTTCTCCGCGGAGCTGGTGGGTCCGGGACTGGCGCTCGACCCGACTCCGGAGCCGGCGTCGGAGGTCATCTCCCCCATCGGCGGCACCATCCTCAAGCTCCACCCGCACGCGTTCGTCGTCCAGCACGACGACGGCCGCGCGATCCTGGTGCACCTGGGCATCGACACCGTCGAGCTCGGTGGTGCCGGGTTCACCGTCCACACGTCCGAGGGGTCCGTGGTGACGCCCGGGCAGGTGGTGGTGAGCTGGGACCCGGCGGCGGTGGCCTCCGGCGGGCGCTCGCCCGTCTGCCCGGTGGTGGGTCTGGAGGCGGGGCCCGGCGCCCTGACCGGCATCGCGCGGCCCGGCGACACCGTGTCCGCGGGGGAACCGCTGCTGTCGTGGGCCTGACGCTCCTCGAGATCGCCGTGCAGGACGTCGCGGGCGCGACCGCGTCGGCGTCGCTCGGGGCGGACCGGCTCGAGCTGTGCGCGGCGCTGGCCGTGACCGGCGGGATCACGCCGTCGGCCGGTCTGCTGGACGCCGTCCTCGCCGCAGTCCCCGGCCACGTCGGCGTGCACGTCCTCGTGCGGCCGCGCGCCGGGTCGTTCGTCTACGCCGCAGACGAGCTCGACGTCCAGGTCCGGGACGTCCGCGCGGCCGTCGCCGCAGGAGCCGCCGGGGTGGTGGTCGGGGCGCTGGACGACGCCGGGTCGGTGGACCGCGAGGCGGTGGCACGTCTGGTGGCGGCCGCGGACGGGCGGGAGGTCACCTTCCACCGGGCGCTCGACACGGTGCCGGTGCTGGAGCCCGCGCTCGACCACCTGGCCGCCCTCGGCGTCGTGCGGGTGCTCACCTCGGGGGGTGCCGCGCGGAGCATCGACGGCCTCGACCGGCTGGCCGCCACCGTCGCGCACGCCGCCGGTCGGCTGCAGGTGATGGCGGGCGGTGGCGTACGCCCCGCGGACGTCGGGGCGCTCGTGGGTGTCGGCGTGGACGCCGTGCACCTGTCCGCGAGCCGCCACGTCGACGGCTCGGGCGGTCCGGGTGGCGGCACCGGTGGGTACACGACGACCGATCCCGACGTGGTCGCCCAGGCGGTCGAGGCGCTCGGCCGCCCGCGACGCTAGACCTGACCGGCGCGCTCCCACCAGCCGGCCGGCCACCCGGGGGACACCACCGTCAGCCCGTGCAGGGCACTCACCTGCGCCAGCTCCACGTCGTACGTGGCGACGCCGCCCACGCCCGGGTGGGCCAGCGCCACACCGAGGTGCAGCGCGAGGAACGGCGGCAGCACGCCCGACACCTTGGTGGCCGCCCGCAGCGTCTGGTCGGAGAACCGGACGACCTCGAGCCGGCCCTCCACGTCGTGCGCGACCCCGGAGGCGTCCACCCCGCGGGGGCGGGCGATCCGGCGCAGCTCGGTCAGGCTGAGCGGCGTCGTGATCAGCTCGCGCTCGTGCTCCGCCACCCACGCCAGCCACTGCGTCCGGCAGGGCGCACCGTCGAGGTACCGGGACAGCGCCGACCCGTCCGCGTAGACGCGCGGGGCCGCGACGGGTGCCCGGTCCGGCGC
>NZ_CAURTV010000175.1:0-4416 GCF_963527515.1 uncultured Cellulomonas sp.
GCGTTGGCCTGCGCGCGCTCCACCCGCAGCGCCAGCGTGCGCAGCCCGCGCAGCGCGAGCCAGACCTCGAACGGGCCGGCGATCGCCCCGTGCAGCGTGCGGTAGGCGTGCAGCCGCGCGCGCAGGCCGTCGTCGTCCGCGAGCGCGGCGCCGAGCACGACGTCGGTGTGCCCGGCGAGGTACTTGGTGACGGAGTGCACGACCACGTCGGCGCCGTGCTCGAGCGGGCGCTGGACCAGGGGCGTCGCGAACGTGTTGTCCACGCCGACCAGGGCCCCGACGGCGTGCGCGGCCTCGACCAGGGCCGGCAGGTCGGCCACCTCGAGCATGGGGTTGGTCGGCGTCTCGACCCACAGCATCGAGGCGGTCCGCGGCTCGCTCAGTGCCGCGACCACCGCGTCGGTGTCGTCGACGTCGACCTGGGTGACCTCGACTCCCAGTCGCTGCTGCAGGTCTTGGGCGTAGCCGAGCGTCACCTGGTACGCGTGCCGGGGGAGCACGAGCCGCCCGCCCGGGGGCACGAGGGACAGGGCGGCGGCGATGGCGGCCATGCCGGAGGAGAAGACCAGCGCCGGGTGGGCGGAGCCCTCGAGCGCGCCGAGCGTCTCCTCGAACGGGTGCCACGTGGCGGCGTCGATGCGGCCGTACAGCGGCTCGCCGGGTCCGGGCACGCCCTGGGAGACGAAGGTGGACGAGAGGACGACGGGCGGGTTGACGGGGGCGCCCTGCGTGCGCTCCGGCCTGCCGGCCGAGACGACGAGCGTCGCGGGGGAGAGGGCATCGGCAGCGTGCGGGTGGCTCGGCGAGGTCACCGCCGCAGGGTACCCGTCGCCCCGTCCGGTGGGCTGCCCACGGATGCGGCCGCGCTCGCGGAAGGAGCCCGGTCCAGGTCTGTCCGACAGGTAGGGTCGGGCGCGATGGACGCCACCCCCCAGCCCTCGGGCCACGACGACACCCCTGCGCCGACTCCCGGGTCCGGCCGCCGCCCCCGCGTGATGGTCCTGTTCGGCGGGCGCTCCGGTGAGCACGCGATCAGCTGCGCGACCGCCGGCGGCGTGCTGCGGGCCATCGACCGCGACCGCTACGACGTCCTGGCCGTCGGGATCACCCCGGCGGGCCGCTGGGTGCTGGCCGACGACGACCCCGACCGGTGGGCGATCGTCGACGGCCACCTCCCGCAGGTCGAGGACACCGCCGCGCACGTGCTGCTCCCGCAGGCGGTCGACGACCGTGACGTCCAGGTGCTCGAGGCCGGCCGGCTGCCGCGCGTGCTCGGCGAGGTGGACGTCGTCCTCCCCCTGCTGCACGGCCCGTTCGGTGAGGACGGCACGTTGCAGGGCCTGCTCGAGCTGGCGGACGTCCGCTACGTCGGCGCCGGCGTGCTGGCGTCCGCGGTCGGCATGGACAAGCACATGATGAAGCTGGTGCTCGCCGGGCACGGCCTGCCGGTCGGACCGTTCCGCGTCGTCCTTCCCGGCGAGCTCGACCGCGACCCCGAGGGCGTGACCGCCCGGGTCGCCGAGCTCGGGCTCCCGGTGTTCGTCAAGCCCGCCCGTGCCGGGTCGAGCCTCGGCATCTCCCGGGTGACCGACCTGGCGGACCTCCCGGCGGCGATCGCCGCGGCCCACGTGCACGACCCCAAGGTCGTCGTCGAGGCCGCGATCGTCGGGCGGGAGATCGAGTGCGGCGTGCTCGGGGGCCACGACGGCGAGCGGGCGCGCGCGTCGCTTCCGGGCGAGATCGTCGTCACCGACCCGCGGCACGACTTCTACGACTTCGAGGCCAAGTACCTCGACGAGGCGGGGGTCACCCTGGCGTGCCCGGCGGACCTGCCGGACGGGGTCGTCCGGTCCGTCCAGGACGTCGCCGTGCGGACGTTCGAGGCCGTGGGGTGCGAGGGGCTCGCGCGCGTCGACGTGTTCGTCACCCCGGACGGCGACGTCGTGGTCAACGAGATCAACACGATGCCGGGCTTCACGCCCTACTCGATGTACCCGCGGATGTGGGAGGCGTCGGGCCTGGGCTACGCCGAGCTGGTGGACGAGCTGCTGCGGCTCGCGCTGGCGCGTCCGACGGGCCTGCGCTGACCTGTGAGGCCGACCACAGGTCGGCAGGCTACGCTTCCGCCAGTCGTGGGGAACGCGCGACGACACCGACGTCGTCGGTCGCTGCCCGCAGACGTACCAGCGCACGCCCAGCCGGGAGTGCGACCGCGCGGCCGACACGCAGTGACGGCTCTCCGAAGATCGGATGTGACCGTCATGGGTGACACCTACGCCGACCAGCCGCGACGCCCGCGTGGTGACTCCCGCCCCGAGGCCCGCGCGTGAGCCCCGCCACGTCGCCCGTCCCCGCGGCACCTGCGCGCGCGGCGAACGCGCAGGACTACACCGCCCTGGCGGCCTACGTGCGGGAGTCGGGCCTGCTGCGCCGCCGCTACGGCTACTACTGGACGCGCATGGCCGCGGTCGCCCTGGCGTTCGTCGGGATCTGGGTCGCCGTCGTGCTCGTCGGGAACTCGTGGTGGCAGCTGGCGGTCGCCGCGGCCTTCGCGGTGGTGCTCACGCAGGGCGCGTTCCTCGGCCACGACAGCGCGCACCGGCAGGTCTTCACCTCGGGGGCGTGGAACGACTGGACCGCCCGCATCTGGGCCTGCGCCTTCGGTGGCCTGAGCGCCGCGTGGTGGCGCACCAAGCACAACCGGCACCACGCCTCGCCCAACCAGCAGGGCACCGACCCTGACATCGCGCCGGGGGTCGTGGTCTGGACGGCGGACGCGCTGGCCGAGCGGGCCGGCTTCCGTGCGTGGTTCGGCCGCAACCAGGGCTGGTTCTTCTTCCCGCTGCTCACGCTCGAGGGCCTGAGCCTGCACGTGTCGAGCCTGCGCCTGCTGCTCGGCCGGGCGCCGGTGCCGCACCGCTGGGTGGAGCTGCCGATGGTCCTCACCCGGCTCGTGGCGTACCCCGTCGCCCTGTTCGCCCTGCTGCCCGCCGGCAAGGCCGTGGCCTTCATCGCGGTGCAGATGGCGCTGTTCGGCGTCCTGCTGGGCGGCTCGTTCGCGCCGAACCACAAGGGCATGCCCATCATCCCCGCGGGGATGAAGGTCGACTTCCTGCGCCGCCAGGTGCTCACCGCCCGGAACATCCGGGGTGGCATCGCGGTCGACTTCATGATGGGCGGCCTGAACTACCAGGTCGAGCACCACCTCTTCCCGAGCATGCCGCGGCCCAACCTCAAGCACGTGCAGCCGGTGGTCCGGGACTACTGCGAGAAGCTCGACGTGAGGTACACCGAGGTCGGGTTCTTCCGGTCGTACAAGATCGTCGTGGAGTACCTCAACCGCGTCGGGCTCGCGGACCGTGCGGCGTTCGACTGCCCCGTCGCCGCGCAGTACGGGCGCTGAGCGCTACACGCAGGAGCGGACCTCCTCGGTCAGGGCGACCGCGGGACCCAGCTGGTCGACGAACGCCGTCGACCGCTCCGCAGCCACCGCGCTGGGCACGCGCAGCTCGACGGCGGGCTCACGGCCGTAGGTGGTGAACGTCCAGCCGCCGTCCTCGTCCGGCACGACGACCCAGTCGACGCTGGCGCCGCCGGGCGTCTCGACGGTCTGGCAGCCCTCCGTGGTCGGTCCCAGCGGCTCGACACCGCACCGCAGCACCACCGGCGCAGCGGCGTCGCCCCACGCGGCGGCGGCCTGCGCCGTGGTGTCGCGCTGCGGCAGCCCGTCACCGAGCGAGTCGGGCACGGCCAGGACGACGCTCGCGCACACTGGCTCGGTGGCGTGCGGGGCCACCTCGACGGGCACGGCGCTCGCGCAGCCGCCGAGAACGGGGACGGCGGCGACGAGGGCGATCAGGAGCGGGTGTCGGCGGGTCCATGGCACCGGCTCACGGTAGCCCGTGCGCCGCGCGGACCCTCTACCGTGTCGGGGTGACCGGCGACACCCCTGGACCCTCCGACGGCCTCCTCGTGTCCGAGCTGTCCGAGGACGGGCTCCTGGCCAGGATCTTCCCGCTGCTGCCTCGCGGCGACGACACCCTGCTGCCCCCCGGTGACGACGCTGCCGTGGTGCGTGCGCCGGACGGCCGGTTCGTCGTGACCACGGACGTGCTCGTCGAGGACCGGCACTTCCGTCGGGCGTGGTCGAGCGGCGAGGACGTCGGCAGACGTGCGGCCGTGCAGAACCTGGCCGACGTGGCCGCGATGGGTGCCCGCCCCACGAGCCTCGTCGTCGCGCTGGTGGTGCCGGGCGACCTGCCGGCGTCGTGGGTCGACGGGCTGGCCCGCGGCCTGGCCGCCGAGTGCAGCCCGCTCGGGGTGGGCGTCGTGGGCGGCGACCTGTCCGGCGGGCCGCTGGTGGTCGTTGCGGTCACGGCGCACGGCGACCTCGGGGGTCGCGACCCGGTGCTGCGC
>NZ_CAURTV010000176.1:0-4401 GCF_963527515.1 uncultured Cellulomonas sp.
CCCCCGGGTACGGCGGCCCGGCAGCACCTCCGCCGCCCGCCCCCGGGTACGGCGCTCCCGTCCCGCCGCCGCCCGCACCACCCACCGCTCCGCCGCCCCCTCCGTCGTGGGCGACGGGTGGAGGCGACACCCCCTGACACCACCGTGTCGGCGCCGTGTCGGGGTCCTGTCAGCGGGGTTCCCCAGCCTGGGGGCATGACATCAACCGACCTGGTGATCGAGGCTGACGGCCTCGTCAAGCACTTCGGCGAGACCAAGGCGCTCCAAGGCGTCGACCTCGCCGTCGCTCGCGGCACCGTCCTCGGCGTGCTCGGCCCCAACGGCGCCGGCAAGACGACCGCGGTCCGCATCCTGTCCACCCTCCTCGTGCCGGACGCCGGGCACGCCCGCATCGGCGGCTTCGACGTGGTCAAGGACGCCGAGCGTGTCCGCCAGTCGATCGGCCTCACGGGCCAGTACGCGTCGGTCGACGAGGATCTCTCCGGCCGGCAGAACCTGGTGCTCTTCGGCACGCTGCTGGACCTGGGACGGGTCGGCGCCCGCGCTCGCGCCGCCGAGCTGCTGGAGTGGTTCGACCTGACCGCCGCGGCCGACCGGCCGGCCAAGACCTACTCCGGGGGCATGCGTCGCCGGCTCGACCTGGCGGCGAGCCTGGTCGGGCGGCCGGACGTCATCTTCCTCGACGAGCCGACGACCGGCCTGGACCCCGCCAAGCGCGAGGACATGTGGGACGTCGTCCGCTCGCTGGTCACGGACGGCTCGACGGTCCTGCTCACCACGCAGTACCTGGAGGAGGCGGACGCCCTCGCCGACGAGATCACGGTCATCGACCACGGTCGCGTCATCGCGCACGACACCCCCGAGGGCCTCAAGCGGATCGTCGGCGGGCAGACCCTCGAGGTGCGCCCGTCGGACCTGGCCCGCATGGGGGAGGCGGCGACGATCCTCGGCCAGGTGACCTCCGGGTCGGCGCCGGAGGAGATCCGCAAGGGCGTCCTCGCGGTCCCCGTGCAGGACGACTCCGCGCTGACCGCCACGGTGTCCCGGCTGGCGAGCGCCGGCATCGGCGTCACCGAGCTGTCCCTGCACCTGCCCAGCCTGGACGAGGTGTTCTTCTCCCTCACCGGCCGCACGGCCTCCGAGGATGACACCACCGAGACGAAGGAGGTGGCCTGATGACCACGCTCACCGAGCACCGCACCCCGCGCGCCGTCCCCACGTCGGCCGCCACCGTCATGCGCAAGCCGTTCCCGCTCGTCCGGCACTCGCTGTCGCTGGCCAAGCGGAGCCTGATCAAGACGTGGCGCACCCCCGAGGCGCTCATCGACGTCACGCTGCAGCCGGCGATCTTCCTCGTGATCTTCGTCTACATCTTCGGCGGGGCGGTGGCGGGGGACACGCACGCGTACCTGCAGTTCCTCCTGCCGGGCATCCTCGCGCAGACCATCGCGACCGGGGCCATCGCCATCGGCGTCAACCTCAACACCGACCTGGAGAAGGGCATCTTCGACCGGTTCAAGTCGCTGCCCATCCCGAGGTCGGCGCCGCTGATCGGTGCCGTGCTCGGGGACGTGGTCCGCTACGTGATCGTCACCGTGATGACGCTCGGCATCGGTTACCTGATGGGCTTCCGTATCCTCACCGACCCGCTCAGCGCGGTCGCGGGCTCCCTGCTCGCCGTGCTGTTCGCGCTGTCCCTGTCCTGGGTGTCGGTGTTCGTCGGCATGAAGGTGCGGACCTCCGGCGCAGTGCAGGGGATCATGTTCCTGATCATCATGCCGCTCAGCTTCGCGTCGAACGTGTTCGTGCCGGCGACGACGCTGCCCGGCTGGATGCAGAGCTTCGTCGCGTGGAACCCGCTCACCCACCTGGTCGCGTCCATGCGCGGGCTGTTCCTGGGCGAGCCCATCGGCAACAGCGTCTACTGGACGCTGGCGTGGTGCGTCGGGCTGGTCGCGGTGTTCCTGCCGCTGGCCATGCGGGCGTACCGCCGCAAGGTCTGACCCCGACCGGATCCGGGGAGCACGCTCAGCCGAGGTCGGCGGTGAGCTCCCGGATCCGGTCGGCCGCGTCCGTCGACGACCGCGCGCGCCACGGTTCCTGCAGGCGCTCGCGGTCGTCGTCGTCGCCGAGGGCGCCGGCCAGCGGTCCGTCGATCCCCAGCTGGAAGAGCATCACGAGGTTGGCGCCGAGCCGGACGCCCGCCGCCCACAGCTCGCGGGCCAGCCCGGCGTCACCGCGCTGCGCCGCCAGCTCGGCGGCACCGAGCCCGAACGACCCCAGCACCGGCATGTCCGTGGTCACCTTCGCCTCGGGCGCGGCGGCGGCGATGAGGTCGACCGCCTTGGCCACGCACGCGTCGGCGAACGACGGCTGCATCGCGGCCACCCGCAGGTGCACCACCGCAGTGGCCACCCGGAACGCGATCCGCACCTGGGGCACGGTCACGGCCATCGTGCCCACGACCGCGGTCGCAGCGTCCGCGGCATCGAGCGCGTCCTGGGCCTTGCCGGACCGGCACGCGACGTGCGCGAGCCCCAGCAGCGCCTGCGCGGCGTCGACGTCATCGACCTGCGACGAGGTCGTCACCTCCCGCAGCCGCGCGAGGGCGTCGTCGTCGCCGCCGAGTGCCTGCTGCACGTCGAGCATCACGCGGATGCTGCGCACGTCCTGCATCGCGCCGACCAGCTCGAGGTGGCGCAGGCTGCGGACCAGCCACTCCTGCGCGTCCGGTTCTCCCCGGGCGCTCTGCCACTGGCCCACGCCCTGCGCGGCCATGCCCATGCCCCAGTGGTCGCCGATCGACTCGAACGCCCGGTAGGCCGCGCGCGCGTCGGTGCTGGACGTCTCCGGGTCGCCGGCGTTCTCCCGCGCCGCGGCCCGCATGAACAGCCCGAGACCGTGCAGGAAGCCGTCCTCCTGCTCCGCCAGGTGCTCCGCGGCGGCGTAGGTGACGGACGTGTCGGACGAGACGAGCGCCGGCATCGTGGCGACGAGGGCGGAGATGCGCGGGGAGATCTGCGTGGGCCGCTCGGCGGTCAGCAGCCGGATCACCCGACCGCCGAGCGCCGGCAGCCGCTGGGAGATCATGACGCCGGCGTTCACCGCGGAGAACAGGCAGGTCGCCGCCAGGCGGTCGGCGTCGGGCAGCGGCCGGCCGGAGGCGGTCCCCACGTAGAGAGGGGAGGTGCGCCGGGCCGCCGGGTCGTCCGCGAGGAGCATCCGCTCGGCCCACTCGATGACCTCGACGTGCAGGCCGCGCACGCTCCACAGGTGGAACAGGGCGACGGCGATGTCCACGGCACCCACGGGGTCGTCGTGCTCGACCGCCCAGCGCAGCGCAGCCAGGAACGTCTCCTGCTCGGCCGCGCAGTCGTCGAACGCGCGCACCTGGGCGGAGCCGACGAAGCCGGCGGCCAACCGGACCGCTTCGGCGGCGGACCAGCGCACCAGCCCGGCCATGGCCTCGTCCCGGTCCCCGGCCGCGTCCAGCCGTGCCTCGCCGTACTCCCGGACGGTCTCGAGCATCCGGTACCGCGCCGGACCGCCGTCGTGGTCGTCGAGCGCGAGCAGCGACTGCTCGACCAGCGTCGCCAGCCCGCGACGGACGGCCGGTGCGGGCGAGCCCGCGACGGTGACGGCTGCCTCGGCCGTGAACGGTGCGGGAAGGACGGCGAGCCGCTGGAACAGGTCGCGGTCGGGCGGGTCCAGGAGCTCGCGGCTCCAGTCGACCATCGCCCACAGGCTCGCGTGGCGCTCCGGCAGGCCGCGCAGAGCGTCGTCCAGGAGCGCGAACCGGTCGCTCAGCCCGTCCAGGACGTCCTCGACCGCCATCGACCGCAGCCGGGCGGCCGCCAGCTCGAGCGCCAGCGGCAGGTTGTCCAGCCGGTGGCACAGCTCGCGCGCCCGCTCCGGGTCCCAGCCGACGGTCGCTCGGCCGGCGCGCGCACGGGACTCGAGCAGCTCCAGGGCGTCGGCGTCGGGGAGGGCCAGCAGGCGGTGCACGGACTCGCCGACGAGGCCGAGCGGTGCGCGGCTCGTCGCGAGCACCACCACGTCCGGCGACGCGACGGCCAGCAGGTCGCCGACGACGACGGCCGCGGCGTCGAGGACGTGCTCGCAGTTGTCCAGCACGAGGAGCCCGTCGAGGTCCTGGGCCGCGAGCCGCAGCCGGTCCTCGGGGGTGAGCAGTCGGCGCTCGGTGGGCTGCTCGGGACGCGTCGCGGCTGTGTCCGAACCGCCGATCGCGGCGAGCACCGCGGGCAGCACCTCCCCGGGTGCTCGCAGGCCGGCCAGCTCGACCACGCGGACGGGCCGGCCGGCGGCCACCGCCCGGCGCGCGACCTCTCCCGCCAGCCGGGTCTTGCCGGCACCGCCGGTGGCCACGACGGTGACCAGCGC
>NZ_CAURTV010000177.1:0-4368 GCF_963527515.1 uncultured Cellulomonas sp.
GGCGACCCCTGTGCCACGGTCGGCGAGGTGGTGCGGCGCAACGGTGGACGGCTCGGGTCGTGCGCGGACGAGGGTGCGGGCGTGGTGGTCGTGCGGGTCGACGTGGCCAGCGCGAGCGGGACCGCGACCGCGTGGGCCCGGGCGGGACCCGCGTCGGGCCGGCGGTGAGCGAGCGCTCAGGGGGTCGGGGCGTGCGAGAGCACCACGTCGAGCAGCCGGACGGCGGCGGCCTTGTCCAGCGGGTTGTTGGCGTTGCCGCACTTGGGCGACTGGACGCAGGCGGGGCAGCCGGTCAGGCAGCGGCAGGCGGCGATCGCGTCGCGGGTGGCGCGCAGCCAGGTGGCGCCGAGCGTGAAGCCGCGCTCAGCGAAGCCGGCACCGCCGGGGTAGGCGTCGTGCACGAAGACGGTGGCCTGCTCGGTGTCCACATGGAGCGCGGTCGACAGCCCGCCGAGATCCCAGCGGTCGCACGTGGCCAGGAGGGGGAGCAGCCCGATGGACGCGTGCTCGGCGGCGTGCAGGGCGCCGGGGGTCGCCTCCACCGTGACACCGGCCGCCAGCAGCACCTCCGCCGGGGCGGTCCACCAGACGGCCGTCGTGCGCAGCATCCGGGCGGGCAGGTCCAGCTCCTCGGTGCCGAGCACCTGGAGGTCCGGGATGCGCTTGCGCTGGTAGCCGAGCACCTGGGTGGTCACGTCGACGGACCCGAACCCCCATGTGACCGGGCCCCACGGCACCTCGCGGTCGACGGACTGGATCTCGGTGGTGGTGACCCAGCGCGCCCAGGTGCCGTAGTCGACGTCGCGGCGGGTCACCAGGGCGATGCCGTCCTCCAGCCGAAGCTCGTCGACGACGAACGTCGCGCCCTGGTGCACGTACACGGCGCCGTCGTGGACGGTCGAGTCGGCGGAGGCGGCGTCGACGGTGCCGAGCAGGCGTCCGGTGACGGACTCGACCACGCGGACCGGGTCGCCGCCCGACCCGCGCAGGTCGGTGAGCCGGCTGGCCGGCTCGTTGTGCGTCCAGTACCACCCGGACGGCCGGCGGCGCAGCGTCCCGCGCTCGACGAGCTCGCCCAGCAGGTCGGCGGTGCGCGGCCCGAACAGGTCCAGCTCCTCGGTGCGCAACGGCAGCTCGGCCGCGGCGGCGCACAGGTGCGGGGCCAGCACGTAGGGGTTGGTGGTGTCGAACACGGTCGCCTCGACGGGCGCGTCGAAGATCGCCTCGGCGTGGTGCACCAGGAACGTGTCCAGCGGGTCCTCGCGGGCCACCAGGACGACCAGCCCGTCCGTGCCTGCCCGCCCTGCGCGGCCCGCCTGCTGCCACAGGGACACGCGGGTGCCGGGCCACCCCGCGATGAGGACGGCGTCGAGCCCCGAGATGTCGACGCCCAGCTCGAGCGCGTTCGTCGTCGCGAGCGCCCGCAGCGCCCCGGACCGGATGGCGGCCTCCAGGGCGCGGCGCTCCTCGGGCAGGTACCCGCCGCGGTAGGCGGAGACCGACGCCGCCAACGTGGGGTCGATCTCCAGCAGGTGGGCTCGGGTGGTGGCCGCGACGGACTCGGCGCCGCGGCGCGACCGCGTGAACGCGAGCGAGCGCGCGCCCGCCGCGGTGAGGTCGGCCAGGAGGTCGGCGATCTCCGCGGTGGCGGTGCGCCGTGGCCGGTCGGAGGCACCGGCGACCACCCGCTCGCCCGTCCCGAGGGGACCGGAGCCCTCCAGCGGCAGCCCGGCGAGCAGGTCGGCCAGCACCACGGGGTCCTCCGCGCCGGGGAAGGCGGGCGCCTCGCTGACGGTGACCGGCACCGACCCCCACACGTCGTCCGGGGCCGGTCGGCTCAGGTCGTCCGGTCCGCGTGTGACGTGCCGGGGGAGTGCCAGCGGGGTGGCCCACGGGTCGTCCTCGGGCAGCAGCGCCGACCAGGGCGCCTCGGACCCGGGCAGCTCGGGCGGCTGCCACAGGACGAACGTCTTGCGGCCGGCGGGGGAGGCGTCGTCGGTCACCGCGGTGACCTCGGCCGGGTCGACGCCGATGAGGCGGGCGGCACTCGCGGCCGGGTCGGAGGTGGTCGCGGACGCCAGCAGGAAGGTCGGGGTCGCACCGTAGGAGGCGGCGAGCCGGCGCAGCCGCCGCAGGACCAGCCCGACGTGCGCGCCGAACACGCCGCGGAACGCGTGGCACTCGTCCACCACCACGTAGCGCAGGGACCCGAGCAGCCGCGCCCACCGCCGGTGCTGAGGCAGGAGCGCGAAGTGCAGGAAGTCGGGGTTGGTGAGCACCACGTCCGCGTGCTCCTGCACCCAGCGGCGTTCGTCCAGCGACGTGTCGCCGTCGCACGTGGCCACGCGGACGTCCCGGGTGCGGCTCGCGGTCAGCAGGCGGTCGAGGGCCGCGAGCTGGTCGGCAGCCAGGGCCTTGGTCGGGCAGAGGTACAGGGTGGTCGCGCGCCGGGTCACCGACTCGATCCGGCCCGGGTCGAGCAGGGAGCCTGCCGCGGCGGCCCGGGCGGTCGACAGGGCCGGCAGCCAGAAGGCCAGCGACTTGCCCGAGCCGGTGGAGGTGGCCAGCACGGTGTGCCGACCGGACCAGGCGGCGTCGGCGGCGTCGGCCTGGTGGAGCCAGGGACGGTCCACCCCGAGCGACCGGTACCCGTGCACCAGGTCGGGGTCGGCCCAGGTCGGCCAGTCCGACTGCACACCCGGGCGCGAGGGCAGGTGCCGGACGTGGGTCATCCGGTCGGTGCGGCGTCCGGCGGCGAGCAGCACGTCGAGCAGCTCACCGGGTTCCACCACCCGCCCATCCTCGCACCGGGCGGTCGTCGGGCAGGATCGGGGGATGGCGGCGCGGATCGACCTCAACTGCGACCTCGGCGAGGAGCTGGACCCCTGGCTCGACGGCGTCGACGGTCTGGACACGCTCCTGCTCGACGTCGTGACCAGCGCCAACGTGGCGTGCGGGTTCCACGCGGGCGACGAGCGCGTCATGGCGGCGGTCTGCCGGGCGGCCGCGCGGCGCGGGGTCTCCGTCGGAGCACACGTGTCCTACCTCGACCGCGAGCACTTCGGCCGGCGCTTCCTCGACGTGCCGGTCGACGTGCTCCAGGTGCAGGTCTCTCAGCAGATCGAGCTGCTGCAGGCGATCGCGCTGCGCGAAGGCACACGTGTGGCGTACGTGAAGCCGCACGGCGCGCTCTACAACACGGTCGTCCACCACGAGGCCCACGCGCGGGCGGTCGTCGCGGCGATCGCCGGCCTGCCGGTCCTCGGGCTGCCGGGCTCGGCCGTCCTGGCGGAGGCGGACCGGCACGGGCTCCGGGCGGTCATCGAGGCCTTCGCCGACCGGGGCTACCGGTCGGACGGGACGCTGGTCCCGCGGTCCCAGCCCGGGGCCGTGATCACCGACGCGGCCGAGGTGGCGAGTCGCGTCGTGCGGCTCGTGCAGGAGGGCGTGGTCCGCGCGATCGACGGGACGGACGTGGTCGTGCCCGCGGAGTCGGTGTGCGTGCACTCCGACACCGCCGGCGCCGCGCGCCTGGCCCGGTCGGTGCGGGCGGCGCTGGCGGCCGACGGGGTGAGCGTCCTGCCGTTCGCCGCCTGAGGACGACGCTCCGCGATCATGGTCCCGGCGCGCCCCAACGAAACGGGGCGCCCGTCCGTCATGGTCGATGTCGGGCCGAGCGGCCGACGCGCCGAGCGAGAGCAGGACCGGGGTGGACTGGCAGGACGTGCTCGACACGCTCGTCCGTGACCGCGGACCGGCACTGCTGCGGTACGGGTACCTGCTGACCGGGGACGCGGCCGACGCGCAGGAGCTCGTGCAGGACGCGCTGGTGTCGGTGCTGGCCCGCAAGGCCCGGCTGCGCGAGCCCGCGGCCGTCGAGGGCTACGTCCGCCAGACCATGCTCTCCACCTACATCGACGGGTACCGACGCCGGCGCCGCTGGCTCGGGCTCCGGCACCTGCTCGCTTCGCCGGATATCGCCGACGCTCCGCAGGGTGGCGTCGACACACGGCGCGACGTCATCGCCGCGCTGGCCGGCCTCGCCCCGCGGGTCCGCGCGTGCGTTGTCCTGCGCTACTTCGAGGACCTGCCGGTGGCGGACATCGCAAACCGGCTGCAGATCTCCGACGGCGCCGTGAAGCGGTACCTCAGCGACGGGGTGCACGCGCTGGAGCGCGTGCTCGGTCCCGTCCAGGCCGCCGCACCGACCGAGTCCCACCTCGTGACCACCAGGAGCACCCGATGAGCCTCGACCTGTCCGCCGCGCTGCGCGACGCCGCCGACCACGCCCCCGTCGGCACCCTGGAACCGGCGGCGCTCGGCTCCCGGATCCGCCGACGCCGGGCCGCGCGCGCCGCGGCACGGACC
>NZ_CAURTV010000178.1:0-4175 GCF_963527515.1 uncultured Cellulomonas sp.
CTCCGCGACCGGGGCCGGCTGCCGCGCGTGCGGTGCGGGCGGAGCAAGCGGGACCGTCACGAGCGTCGGCGCCGAGCCGCCCCCGCGCACGCCGCGGGCCGCGATGCCCGCGAGCTCGTCGGCACGCTCGTTGAACTGGTCGCCGCGGTGCCCGCGCACCCAGACGAACGTGACCGGTCCGGGGCGCTCGGCGATGGCCCGGTCGATGGACTGGATGAGCGCCAGGTTCTGCACCGGGCCGCCGCTCGCCGTGCGCCAGCCCTTGCGCCGCCAGCCGTCCACCCACACCGACGCGCACTTGATGGCGTACTGCGAGTCGGCCTGGATCACCAGGGGCTCGTCGCCGGGGTGCGACCGGACGGCCTCGAGGACGGCCATGAGCTCCGCGATCTGGTTGGTGCCGGCCGCGTGGCCGCCGCTGGCGCTGGTGCCGTCGTGGTTGGCCCAGGCCCACCCGATCGCCCCGCCGGGGTTGCGCAGGCAGGAGCCGTCCGTGCTGACCGTGATCACGGAAGGAGATTCTGCCCTGCGCGGGGCAGGGTCCCTGCACCCGAACGAGGTCATTCGGGGCATCGGTGCTCATGTCCGGCGCCGATCCGGCCGATGGGGGGGCATGACCACCGTCGACGACGCGGACTTCTTCACCGACGCATTCACCGGGTTCGCGGCCGACGAGGCCCCGCGGGGGCGGTCGAGCGTGCGTGCCGGCCTGGCGCTGGTCGCCGCAGCCGCGCTCGTCGCGGCCGGACTGGTGGGTGTGCGGCTCGCGCAGCAGGCCGCCGCCGTGACCCCGGCGGACCCGACCAGCCTGCTCACGGTGCTCGGCACGCCGCAGCGGCCGGTGGACGTCGTCGCCGACGCCGACCTGGTCGGCAGCCGGATCGACCCGAGCAGCACCCGCCTGCTCGCGCAGACGCCGGACACCCGGTACTACGCGGGCGTCTCGCGGACGCACCTGCTCTGCGTCCTCACGCTGACCACCGGGGAGCTGCCGTCCACGGGGTGCACGTCGACCGACGCCCGCGTCCTGCAGTTCGGCGTCGGCGACGAGCTCCTGCTGGTGGGTGCGGGAGGACCCGCCCCGGCGGCCTCGGACGGCTGGCGCGAGGCAGGCCCTGAGGTGTACCTGCGGGACTGAGGCCGCTCACTCCCGCGGGAGGCGCAGGCGGGCTCCGAGCGCCGCGGCAGCGACGACCGCGCCGGCGCAGGCGAGCACGACGTCCTTGAGCACGTACTGACCCGTCAGCGTCGGCCCACCGGCCGGGAACAGCTCGCCGTAGAAGAGCACGATCGGCGACATGATGCCGACCAGGGCGCCGGCCAGGATCACCAGGCCGGTGCGCAGGAACAGCCCGGTGACCAGCGTGAGCCCGATGACGGTCTCCAGGGTCGCGGTCAGCAGCAGCGCCGCCGTGGGACCGACGAGGCCGAACGTGAGCGTGCCGATCGTCCGCTCGGCCAGCTCCGCCGCCGGGCTCATGCCGGGGAAGAACTTCAGGACGCCGAAGCCGAGGAACACCAGCCCGAGGCTGATCCGCAGGGCGGCGATCGAGTAGCGGGTGAGAAACCCGGCCAGTCCCGACTCGACCCGCGCGACCACGACGGCCGGGCGGGCGAGGGTGTTGCTCGGGACGGGGGCCGACGTCCCGGCGGCGGTGTGCCGCTTCGGGGCCGAGGACGTCAGGGGGCGGGCGGAGGACATAGGGACTGCCTTTCCGGTCGGTACCCCGGGTCGGGGCGCGGGGGTGGCTACCGGTCGGTAACGCACGTCCCACCAAGAGGACAGGTGTCGATGTCTGATACGCCCGATTTCGGGGGTTCACCCGCTGAGCGCGTGGACGACCCTCTTCACGCTCGACGAGAGCCCCCACCGCTCGGCCAGCGCGACCAGCGCCTCGGCGTCCGCGACGACCTGCGGCAGCCGGTCGTCCACGTCCCCGACCGGGGCGTCCGGCGCCACCCGCACCACGGCCGGCGCGACCGCCAGGTAGTCCGCCGCCTCGATGAGACGCCTGCGCTGGGTGGCGGTCAGTCCGGGGTCGCCGGCGTCGCGAGCCGCGAGGATGCCCTGCAGCGACCCGTACCGGTGCACCAGCTGCGCGGCGGTCTTCTCCCCGATGCCCGGCACGCCGGGCAGCCCGTCGCTCGGGTCCCCGCGCAGCACGGCCATGTCGGCGTACCCAGCCCCGGTCGCGACCGCGTACTTGTCCTTGAGCACCGCCTGGTCGATGGCCATCAGGTCCTTGATGCCGCGGATCGTGTAGAGCACTCGCACCGGGACGGCGTCGTCGACCAGCTGGAACAGGTCCCGGTCTCCCGTGATCACGTCGACCGGGGCGGGGTCGTCCTTGGCCACCTCGCGCGCGACCAGGGTGCCGATGACGTCGTCGGCCTCGTAGCCGGGTACCCCGACCCGCGCGATGCCGAGCGCCGCCAGGACCTCCACGATGATCGGCACCTGGGGCGCCAGGGTGTCCGGCACCTCCTCGACCCCCGTGCTGCCGGGCACCTCGACCGCCACGCGGTGCGCCTTGTACGACGGGATCGCGTCGACGCGGAACTGCGGGCGCCAGTCGTCGTCCCAGCACATGACCAGCCGGGTGGGCCGGTGGTCGGTGACGAGCCGGGCGATCATGTCGAGCAGCCCACGGACCGCGTTGACGGGCGTCCCGTCCGGCGCCTTCACGGAGTCGGGCACCCCGAAGTACGCGCGGAAGTACAGCGACGCGGTGTCCAGCAGCAGCAGCTTCTCGGTGCATTCGGCCATGCCCGCGAGTCTGTCAGCAACCCCCGACCGCGCGGCGCCCCCGCGGGAGCCGGACGAGAACAGCTCTGGACGCGTGATCGCGGCTCAGAACGCGTCCCACGTTGTTCTCGGCCGCGGTCGACGTCAGTTCTCGCTCGGGCGTGACGAAGGCCGGTCGGCGTCCCCTCCGACGCCGGCCGGCCTCCGTGCTCTCTCCGCGGGCCCTCGGGGGAGTCAGCCCACCGCGGAGAAGTCCAGCTGGTCGTCGACCACCGCGATGACGCTCCAGGTCACACCCTCCGCGTCGGCCAGCTCGTACGTCGGCACCAGGACGGACGCACCGGTCGGCAGGGTGGTCAGCGCGACGCCTAGGCGGGCCGAGACGAGGGTGACGTCCTGCACGGGCCACGCGAGCGGGCTGCCCGCCGACGGCGTCGGGGGGACGGTGGGCTCGGGCGCGACCATCGTGTCGTCCGCACGGGCGCTCTCGGCGGCGAGCGGCATCACGCCGCCACCGCCGGAGGCGCCGAACCGCGGGTCGCCCAGCCGCTCGACGGCCTCGGCGGGGCTGACGACGTCGTACGTGCCCAGCTCGACCAGCGTGGCGAGCGGGACGTACAGCGACTGCACGCCTTCGGCGACGAGCGTGACGTTGGCGGTCACGCCGGTCTGCTGACCGTCGAGCACCTGGCTCGCCGTGACGTTGGTGACCTGGGGGCTGCCCGGGTCGGTCGACGCGACGAGCTGGTAGCCCGCCGGGTCGACGCCGACCGCGGTGAGCGCGTCCTTCGCCTGCCCGACCGCCGTGTCGCCGGTCGGGGCCGGCGCCGTGGCGGTGCACTGTCCCGTGCCGTCGATCGCCGGCTCGGGAAGGGCGACCCCACCCTCGGCGTCGGTCGCCGGCTCCTGGGGGGAGTCGGGCGCCGACCGGACGCAGTTCCACGGGTCCCGCGTCGGGTCGTAGTACGACAGGCTCGCGAGGCCGTCCGCGGACAGCGACACCGACGCTCCCGAGCCGTCGTTCGGTCCCACCGACCAGGTGCCGTACTCGAGCCGCGGCTGGCCGGAGACCCCGAGCGCGGCGGCCGCGGCGGCCACGCGGGACTCCGAGTAGGTGCCCGCGGCGTCGAAACCCCACGCGTCGCCCGAGCCGCCCTCGCTGGACAGACCGCTCGCCGTGAACACGGTCCGACCGCCCCACCAGGGGTACATCATCTTCGCGGAGTCGGCGGTGCTGCCGCCGGCCATCGACGCGGCCTCCGGCGCGGCGTCGTCCCGCGCGGCTCCGCCGTCGAGCGTGATCGCCGGCGCCGCTGTCAGGGTCTCGGGTGCGGACCCCAGGCCGTACGCGTAGCCGCCGCCACCGATCACCGCGACACCGGCCACGGCCGCAGCGACCTGCAGCCAGCGCGGTGCGCGACGGGTGCGG
>NZ_CAURTV010000179.1:0-4070 GCF_963527515.1 uncultured Cellulomonas sp.
GCCGACGCCCGTGCGGCGCTGGCCGCGGCCGGGCTCACCCTCGGCGAGGTGGTGCACGCCGACGCGGTGGCACCGCCCGAGACGGTGCTGAGCAGCGTCCCGGCCGCCGGTGAGCCTGCACGTGCCGGCGACGCGGTGGCGCTGATCCTGGCGACCGGGCTGGTCGGCGTGCCCGACGTCGGCGGCAGGGACGTCGCCGAGGCCCGCACCACCCTGGAGGCCGCCGGTCTGGCGGTCGTGGAGCGGCCCGTACCCGGCCCGATGGCGGGCCTCGTCCAGGGGAGCGAGCCCGAGGCCGGTGCGCGCGTGGCCGTGGGCGGCACGGTCGTCGTGCTGGTCGGTGTCGCGCCCGTCGTCCCGTCGCCGGCGCCGAGCGCGTCCCCCATCACCACGCCCACCCCCTCGACGCCCCCGGACCCGTGAGCCTTCCGGCTGCGCGCGTTCGTCCCCCGTTCACCGGTCCGGCGTCACCCGGTCATCGGTCCAGGTTTCGATCTGCGGAGGCAGCACGGACGAGCAGCGAGGAGCGTGGCAGCGGCGATGAGCACGCAGGTGCGGGTGGACGACCCGCAGGTCGGCCCGGCGCTGCCCCGGCGACTGTCCGGGCGGCTGAGCGGCTCCGACCGCGCCTTCGTCGTCGCGGCCCGCGGGGTGGGCGCCACGGTCCTGCTCATCACCGGTGGCATCGGGGTGTTCCTGGCGGTCCAGGCGTTCCCCACGCTGCGCCGCTACGGCTGGTCGTTCTTCACCGAGACGGAGTGGCAGCCGGAGGCGGACCGGGTGGGGATCGCCGCGGTCCTCGTCGGCACGGTGACGGTCGCGCTGGTCGCGCTGGCGTTCGCGTTCCCGCTCGGGCTGGCCACGGCGCTCTACATCAGCGAGTACGCGCCCGCCCGGATCCGCGGCGCGCTGGTCTCGGTGGTCGACCTCATGGCGGCGGTGCCGAGCATCATCTACGGGCTGTGGGGATTCCTGCTGCTCCAGCCGTACGCCAAGGGGATCGCGCGCTGGCTGCACACCTACCTCGGCTTCCTCCCGTTCTTCCAGGTGGACACCGACCCGCACGCGGCGCTGTGGGAGCAGACCCGGTACACCGCGTCCGCGTTCGTCGCCGGTCTGGCCGTGGCGATGATGGTGCTGCCGATGGCGTCCGCGGTCATGCGCGAGGTGTTCTCGCAGGCCCCGCTCGGCGAGCGGGAGGCGGCCCTCGCGCTGGGGTCGACGCGCTGGGGCGTCATCCGCTCGGTGGTGCTCCCGTTCGGGCGCGGCGGCATCATCGGCGGCACCATGCTCGGCCTCGGCCGGGCCCTCGGCGAGACCATCGCCGTCGCCCTGATCATCTCCCCGGCGTTCGACCTGAAGTTCCAGCCGCTGGAGATCGAGACCAACACCGTCTCGGCGCTGATCGCGCTGCGGTTCGGCGAGTCGGACGACGCCCAGCTCTCGGCGCTGCTCACCGCGGGTCTCGTGCTCTTCCTGGGCACGCTCGTGGTGAACACCGTCGCCGCGATGGTCGTGGCGCGCAGCCGCTCCGGCGTGGGGACGGACATCTGATGACCGTCCTCGACGCGCGGAGCCCCGACACGGCACCCCGCACGTGGGTGCGACCCGCGGACGACCCGACGTCCGCGCCGCCGCCGCGTCGGCGTCGCACCGGTGGGACCAAGGCCGAGGACCGGGCTCTCGTCGTGGGGGCCGTGCTCGCCGGCATCGCGCTCAGCTGGGTGGTCTGCTTCCGGCTGCTGCCCTGGGGCAACCCGCTGGCGTTCGCGCTCACGGCCTTCGCGGTCCTCCTCGCGGTCCTCACCGTCGCCACTGCGGCCACCTCCGACGGGCCGATGGTCACGGACCGGCTCGCGTCCGCCGTGATCAGCGGCGGGGCGGCGGTGGTCGGCATCGCCCTGGTGACCACCGTGGGGTTCACGTTCGTGCGCGGCGCGGGGGCGCTGACCCACGCGAACATGTTCTTCGACGACATGGCAGGCGTCGGCCCACGAGACGAACTGACCCAGGGCGGCGTCCTGCACGCGATCCTCGGCTCGCTCATCCAGATCGCGATCGCGGTGGTCCTGACCGTGCCGCTCGGCATCGGCACGGCCGTGTTCATGACCGAGGTGGGGGGCGGCTTCTCCCGCGTCGTCCGCACGGTCGTCGAGGCGATGACCGCCCTGCCGTCGATCGTCGCAGGGCTGTTCGTCTACACGGTGCTGATCCTCACGCTCGGGGTCCCGCGCTCCGGCATCGCCGCAGCGGCCGCGCTCTCCGTGATGATGCTGCCGATCATCGCGAGGGCCGCCGACGTGGTGCTCCGCGTGGTGCCCGGAGGCCTGCGGGAGGCCAGCCTGGCGCTCGGGTCGTCGCGGTGGCGCACCGTGTGGCACGTGGTGCTCCCCACCGCCAGGGCGGGACTGGCCACCGCCCTCATCCTCGGCGTCGCGCGCGGCGTGGGGGAGACGTCGCCGGTCCTGCTCACCTCCGGCGCCGCGTCGTTCGTCGTCCTCGACCCGACGGCCGGTGCCATGAACTCGCTGCCGCTGTTCATCTTCTCGGCGATCCGCAGCGGCGAGCCGCTCTACGTGCAGCGCGCCTTCGCCGCCGCCTCGATCCTGCTCTTCCTCGTGCTGGCGCTCTTCGTGCTGGCGCGGCGGATCGCCCGACCGCGGACGGGCCGGCGATGACCCGGCTCCCGCGCCCCCGACCTGGAGGACACGTGCCTGATCCGGACCGGCGCCGACTGCGGCGCGTCGTCGCGGCCCTGGGGGCGGTGGTGCTCGTGCTGCTCGCCGGGCAGGCGCCCGCGTTCGCCGCGTACGGGCAGATCGAGGGCACGGGCTCGACCTGGAGCCAGGTGATCGTCGACCAGTGGATCGCCGACGTGGACGCCAACGGGATCAAGGTCGTGTACACCGGCGGCGGGTCGTCCAAGGGGCGCAAGGACTTCGCGTCCGGCACCACCGACTTCGGCATCTCCGAGATCCCGTACCAGCAGACCGACGAGTACGGGAACGCGGACAACGCCAACGGACGGCAGTTCGCGTACCTGCCGATCGTCGCGGGCGGCACCGCGTTCACCTACCACCTGGAGTCCCGGGGGGAGCTCGTGCGTGACATCCGCCTGTCGGGGGAGACGATCGCGAAGATCTTCACCAGCCAGATCACCACCTGGGCCGACCCCGCGATCGCCGCCGACAACAACGGCCGCACGTTCCCGGACCAGCCGATCATCCCGGTGGTCCGCTCGGACGGGTCCGGCACGACCGCGCAGTTCACCACGTGGCTGGACACCGCGCAGCCGTCCATCTGGCGGTCCTACTTCGGTCGGTCGGGGCTGACGTCCTACTACCCGAAGCCGAGCGGGAGCCGCATGATCGGTGCCTCCAGCTCGGACCAGGTGATGAACACGGTCGCCTCGGACGCCGGCAACGGCACGATCGCCTACGT
This sequence comes from uncultured Cellulomonas sp., assembly GCF_963527515.1. Taxonomy (NCBI): domain Bacteria; kingdom Bacillati; phylum Actinomycetota; class Actinomycetes; order Micrococcales; family Cellulomonadaceae; genus Cellulomonas; species uncultured Cellulomonas sp. The sequence continues at coordinate 3,442 of NZ_CAURTV010000179.1, forward strand.
CGAGTACTCCTACCCGATCAACAAGGGTTACCCGGTGGTCAAGGTGCTCAACGCCGCGGGCGTGTACGTGGAGCCCACCCAGTACGCCGTCGCCGTGGCCCTGACCAAGGCCCGGATCAACTCCGACCCGACCTCGCAGAACTACCTCACGCAGATCCTCGACGACGTCTACGCCAACCCCGACCCGCGGTCGTACCCGCTGTCGTCGTACAGCTACATGCTGCTGCCGACCGGGGCCAGCGACCCGCGCATGACGACCAACAAGCGGCAGAGCCTGGTGGACTTCATGTTCTACTCGCTGTGCCAGGGGCAGGGGAAGGCCGGCGCGTACGGGTACTCGCCGCTCCCGCTCAACCTCGTCCAGGCCGGCTTCGAGCAGGTGGCCAAGCTGGGCGCGGCGGACCCGGCCGTCGACGTGAGCAACCGCGACGCCACCACGTGCAACAACCCGACCTTCGTGGCGGGCGACCTCGCGCGCAACAAGCTGGCCGAGATCGCCCCGGCGCCCGCCGAGTGCGACAAGCAGGGCGCCGGGCCGTGCCTGAGCGCGGGGCAGACCGGCGGCGGTGGCGGTGGTGCCGGTGCTGGCGGTGGTGCCGCGCCGGGGACCGGGAGCGGTGCCGGGGGCG
>NZ_CAURTV010000180.1:0-3683 GCF_963527515.1 uncultured Cellulomonas sp.
TGGCGGTGCCGCGCGCCCGCACCCCGCGGGCCGACCGGATGCGGCCCGACGACCGGACGATCCCCGCGAGCGGGCCGCCGTCCGCGGTGAGCTCCGACCAGCGCGCGCCCACGGCACCGTCTGCGACGGCACCCCCGCGGATCGAGGCCACGGCCTGCACGGTGGGCGCCTCGACCGCTTGGTCCAGGACCGAGGCGAGGGTGCCCGCCGCGTCGGCCTGCGCCTGCACCGCCTCCGCCAGCTCGTCGACCCACGGCCGCAGCGCAGCCAGCGAGCCGCGCAGCGTGCGCCCGATGACCGTCCGCGCCCGGTCCGGACCCGCCAGCATGGCCAGCCAGCGCCGGATCGGTGCGACGGCGGACGCCGGGAGCAGCCCCTCGTGCGGGCCGAGGTCGGGGACGACGAACAGCGGCGACCCCTGCAGCCCGTGCCCGCGGAGCCGGTCGAGCAGGTCACCGCGCACCGTCGGCAGCGACGCCGGGGGGACGCGGTTGAGGACCATCGCGATGGAGGCGCCGCGCTCGACCGCGGCCTGCAGCACCTGCCAGGGCAGGGCGTCGCCGTAGCGCGCCGCCGTGGTGACGAAGAGCCACAGGTCGGCGGCCTCGAGCAGGCGGTGGGCGGACTCCCGGTTCGACTCCAGCACCGAGTCGAGGTCCGGGGCGTCGAGCAGGGCGATACCGCGCGGCACTTGGTCGTCCGCGACGACGCTCACCGACTCCAGCACCGGGTGGTGCGAGAGCAGCTCGGTGTCCAGCGGGTTGTGCACCAGCACGGGCCGGCGGGTGGTCGGCCGCAGGACCCCGGCGGTGCTCACCTCCGCGCCCACCAGGGAGTTCACCAGCGTCGACTTGCCGGCCCCGGTCGACCCGGAGACCACCACGACCGCCGGTGCCGACAGCTCCGTGAGGCGCGGCACCAGGTGCTCCCCGAGCTGGTCGAGCAGGCGCTCGCGGGAGGCGCGGGCCGACGCGATGCCGTCGATCTCCAGCGGGAACCCGGTGCGCTCCACGTCCCGACGCAGGTCGCGCACGGCATCCAGCAGCGAGGTCGCGGCGAGCGGACGAGCGAGCACGTCACGCGGGTCCGCCGCGGCATGGCGCGCGTGTGGGACCAGCGGCTGCGCAGGGTACGCAGGCTGCACTGGCGCGGTGCCGGGCTGCGCGCTCACGCGCCCATTGTCGCGGTGCGATCTGACCTGGCAAAACGCGCCACGCGGGTCGGTTGCGAGCGGTTCGTCCCGAACGCGGGATCCCGCGCACCGCCAGTAGGCTGTGGGCGCACGTCCGGCCCCCGTAGCTCAACGGATAGAGCAACGGCCTTCTAATCCGTCGGTTGCAGGTTCGAGTCCTGCCGGGGGCGCCCGTCCACCGCTGTCGAGCCCCGCTCCAGCCGCTCGCCCTCGCGTTCTCCACGCGCGGGCGATCCGGGCGAAACCGGCGGATTAATCACGTGACGAAGGTCTCTGGCGCGTGGTCCAGTACTCCTACACCACACGATCGTCCGGGCACCGGCCCGGACTCCGTCATGCCCAGGAGCACACCGTGAACCCGACCATCTCCCTCGAGCTCGCGCGCCAGGACCACTCCCAGCGCCTCGCTCAGTCCCACCAGGCACGCACCCGCGCAGCGGCGCGGGCAGACAGAGCCCGGACCGAGACCATCGGTCGACCGCCTGATCCGCAGCGCGTCGCGACGCGCACGCCCGAGCTCGTCGGCGCTGCGCCCGCACGATGATCCGCACGCCCGTGGGCGCGGACCGCACCTCCTGCCGGAGTCGGTCCGCGCCCACCGTCATGCGTGCCACCATGTCGCCATGCCGCTCCGTCCCCGCCCCCGGCACCGCGGCCGTCGCTGATGGGCAGGCACAACACCCCCGGTCCCGCTGAGCGGCTGCCCCTGCGCACGCGCCTCAGGCGACGGGTCCTGGTCTGGCTCGAGCGCCTCGGGCTCGGGCTGGCCGCCGGCGCAGGGACGCTCGGGGTGCTGCGCTGGGCGGGCACGTCCTGGACGGCAGGCCTCTGGATCGCCGGGGCGGTCGCCGTCGTGGTCCCGGTCGCGGCATGGCTCGCCTCCACGGTCCCGGGGAACGACGCCGACCGGTAGCCGGTCAGCCCGGTGGCGGGCCCTGCCGCAACCGGTCGACGACGGCCACCAGCCCCAGCACGGCGACCGCGAGCGCGACCGCCGCCACGACGTCGGTGAGGAAGTGGTAGCCGAGGTAGAGCCGGCTGAGCGCCACGAGCGCGGTGCCCAGCACGGTCGCGACCGACCACGCCACGATCCGCGCGACCGACGGGGTGCGGCTGCACGCGAGGTACCCGGCCACGAGCAGGAAGGTCGCGGTGCCGATGGTGTGGCCGGACGGGAACGACGCGGTGGTCTCCGCCCCCGGCACGAACATGGTCTCCTCGGGTGGCCGCTCGCGACCGACCAGGCCCTTGACCCCCAGGCTGATCAGCGTGGATGCGGCCATCGCCCCGGCGAGCAGCACGGGACGCCACCACTCGCGCCGCACCAGCCGCCAGACCACGCACGCGACGAGCACCAGCAGCGGCAGCACGGTGGGGCCGGTGACGAACGTGATCGCGGCCAGCACGGCGGTCCACCCGGTGGTCCGGTGGTCGACGAGCCACTCCAGGACGGGCTGGTCCAGCTCGAACAGGTCGTCCTTCTCCTGGACGCCGTCGAGCACCCCGAGGAAGACGGCGAGCCCACCCACGACGAGCACGACGCCCGGCAGCACCGCCCACAGGGTCGGCCGTGCGCGCAGGGCGGAGAAGGCACGAGTCTGCGGTGGCGCGAGGGCAGGCTCGTCCGTCATGCACCGACGCTAGCCGCGGCTCCGCGGACGCACGACCGCAGCACCGCGCGACGCCCCCTAGGCTGACCGCGTGAGCATCACCCCGACGCCCCCTGCCCCCGTGCCCGGCCAGGAGAGCTCCGACCGCATCGTCTGGATCGACTGCGAGATGACCGGCCTCGACCTCGGCGCCGACGCCCTGGTGGAGGTGGCCGCCGTGGTCACCGACTCCGAGCTGCGCGTGCTCGGCGAGGGTGTGGACGTGATCATCGCGCCCCCCGCCGAGGCGCTCGTGCAGATGAACGACTTCGTCCGCACGATGCACACCACCTCGGGCCTGCTCGACGCCCTGCCCGGCGGCACGACCCTCGAGGACGCCCAGGCCAAGGTCCTCGAGTACGTCCGCGCGTGGGTCCCGGACCCGGGCAAGGCACCGCTGGCGGGCAACTCGGTGGGCACCGACAAGGCGTTCCTCGACCGCGACATGACCGAGCTGGTCGGGCACCTGCACTACCGCGTCATCGACGTGTCGTCGATCAAGGAGCTCGCGCGCCGCTGGTACCCGCGCGTCTACTTCGCCTCCCCGCGCAAGAACGGCGGCCACCGGGCGCTCGCGGACATCCTCGAGAGCATCGACGAGCTCCGCTACTACCGCGCGGCGCTCCTGCCGGCGCAGCCGGGCCCGGACTCCGCCGCGGCCAAGAAGATCGCCGCGCAGGTCGTCGCGACCTCGGTCAAGGGCGCGCTGCTGTCCGAGGGCTGACCCGATCTGCACCGGGAACGACGTCGGGGGGGGCCCCCAACGTGCGGCCCCCCCCCCCCCGGGGGGGGGACGCGCCGAAGAAACCCCCCCCCCCCGCGCCCACACACCACCGCGACCA
>NZ_CAURTV010000181.1:0-3681 GCF_963527515.1 uncultured Cellulomonas sp.
GGACCGGGCGGCGTCGGGCTGGCGCGAGCCGCTGTCCGCGCCGGACGCGGCGGCCGCGCTGGAGATCGCCCGGCGGCGCGAGCAGTCCGTCTGGAAGTTCCTCGACGGCGGCTGGCGTCGCGTGAAGCGGCTGGTCGGAGCCGGGTTCGACGCGGGCGAGCGGCAGGTCCGGCCGTCCGTCACACAGGCTCTCGAACTGCTCGTCGCGCGCTACGGCACGGCCGCGCGGGCCGACGCCCTCGCCCAGGAGCAGGCGCGCGAGTGGGGTCACGGCGACCTGGCGGTGCTGACCGAACGGATCGCGGCGATCCGGCGGCACACCGGGACGCTCGCCGAGTGGCGCACGCGCCTGTCCGACGCCGAGCCGGACGACGCCCTCGACGGGCTGGCGGACCGGGTCGAGGCGGTGCGGACGTGCCTCGCGGGCGTCGTCGCCGGTGCCGACGACCTGCCGCTGAGCGTCCTGCGCGACGAGCTGAGGGGCCTGACGGGTGCAGACGGTCAGACGCTCGTGCGCGCCACCGCGGCCACCCTGCGGGACCTCGCCGGGGCGCCGACCGTCCTGCGTGCGCTGCGGAGCCTGGACGCGTCCGCGGACCAGCTCGAGTACGCCGTGGTCGCCGCCTCGATGCGGGAGGCGCGCGCGCAGGAGCCTGCGCTCGACCGGTTCGACGGCGAACGCCTGGCGGACCTGCTGGACCGGGTGGCCGAGCGAGCGCCGCAGCTGCAGCGGGCCAACGCCGACGTGGTGACCGCCCGCCTGCGCGCCCGGTTCACCGCCGCGGTGACGCACTCGCAGCGGAGCGTGAGCGGGATGCCGCAGGACGGCCGCGCGGCCAAGGCGGCCTGGATGGCCGGGCGTCGGGAGCTGGAGCACGAGTTCGGCAAGGTGCGCGCCTACAAGTCGATCCGGCACCTGGCGTCGGCGGACCCGGGCGTCGTCGTGGCGGCCATGCGGCCGGTGTGGCTGATGAGCCCGTCGTCGCTGTCGGACACGCTGCCCCTGGAGACGTCGTTCGACGTGGTGATCTTCGACGAGGCCAGCCAGATCCCGGTCGAGGAGGCGGTGCCGGCGCTGTTCCGCGGCGCGCAGGTGATCGTGGTGGGCGACCGGATGCAGCTGCCGCCGACGCGGTACTTCCAGGTGGGCGGGGCTGCGACCGACGAGGACGCCTCGGTCGGTGCGGTGCTCGACTCCGACAGCTTCCTCGCGGTCGGCTCCGTGCGGCTGCCGTCGACGATGCTCACCTGGCACTACCGCAGCCAGTACGAGGCGCTGATCCAGTTCAGCAACGCGGCGTTCTACGAGGGCCGGCTCACGACGATCCCCGACCGGACCCTCACGCACGTCCGCGCACGCCCGCTGGAAGTGGCGGTGGGCGCGTTCACCGCCGCCGACGTGGTCGCTGCGGTCGACGGGCTGCTGGAGCGCAGCATCAGCGCCATCCGGGTGCTCGACGGGGTGTACGAGCAGCGCACCAACCCGCGCGAGGCGGTCTGGATCGCGCACCTGGTCCGCGAGCTGCTGGCGCGGGAGACCGGTCAGACGCTCGGCATCGTCGCGTTCTCGGAGGCGCAGCAGTCGGAGATCGAGCGCGCGCTGGAGCGGCTGGGGCGTGAGGACGCCGACTTCGCGCGGCTGTACGACGCCGAGATCGCCCGCGAGGAGGACGGCCAGGTGGTCGGGCTGTTCGTGAAGAACCTGGAGAACGTCCAGGGCGACGAGCGTGACGTCATCCTGATGAGCGTCTGCTACGGCCCCGGCTCGGACGGTCGCATGCGGATGAACTTCGGCCCGATCAACAACGCGGGCGGCGAGAAGCGGCTCAACGTCATCTTCAGCCGCGCCCGCCGGCACATGGTCCTGGTGAGCAGCATCGACCACACCGCGATCACCAACATCTACAACGACGGCGCGAACACCCTGCGCGGGTTCCTGCACTACGCCGACGCGGTCTCCAACGGGGACGCCGCCGCGGCCGCCGGGGTGCTCGCGTCCCTGCGGGACCGAGCCGGGATCGTCGCCTCGTCGGCGACGTCGCCGCTGGTCGAGCAGATCGCCGACGCCGTCCGCGCGGCCGGGGTCGAGGTCGTCGTCGGCGTCGGGCAGTCCGCGTTCCGCGCCGACCTGGCCCTGCGACCGTCGGGGGCCCTGGAGCACACGGTCGGGGTGCTCGTCGACCAGCCGGCGAGGCTCACGGCGCACTCCCTCGACGAGCGCCGGGTCACGCAACCGACCGCGCTGCGCTCCGGCGGCTGGCGCGTGGTGCAGGTGCTGGCCACCGAGTGGGAGGCCGATCCCGACGAGGTGGTGCGGCGTCTCGTGGCTGCGGTGGGGTGAGCGGCCGGTCCGCGCCCCTACTGTTCGGGCATGACGACGCGACCAGGTGCGCTCGCCGGCGTCGTCGGCATAAGCATCGTCGTCGTCCTGATCTCCGCGTTCCTGTGGACGATCGGGCTCCTCCTGGGATCGCCATTCATGGCGTCGCCCCCGAGCCGCGACGGCGTCGTCGGCGGCGCCGTCCTCCGGGTCGTTGCTGTTCTCCTGTGGGCGGTCCCCGTCGTCGCCGCCTGGCAGCAGCTGGGCCGAACCGCCGCGCGGACGACCGCCGTGGTGATGGGCACGTGCCTGGCCGTGTCGCTCACCGCGGCTGCGGTCATCGGCCTGTGGTGAGCCCCAGCTCCGCGTGCCGGCCGCGGTAGACGCCGGTGCGCAGCTCGATGCTCCAGGCCTCCAGCGTCGGCATCCCGGCGGCCTCAGCCACAGCCAGCTCCGCCTCGACGTCGTACGGCACGCGCACGATCTGGATCCCGAACGTGGCGCCGACCTCTTCGAGGATCACGTAGGACGCGGTCGTCTCGTCCAGCGGGTTGCCGACGCTGCCCACGTTGACCAGCGTCCGGCCGCAGTTCGTCTCCACGTAGGCGTCGTGGACGTCGCCGTAGAGCACCACGGTCGGCACCGGACCGTCCCCGGTCAGCTCGGTCGTGGCGAACATCGCGGCGAACTCGTCGTCGGTGTGGTGGAAGTGGACCCGGGTGTACACGCTGGTCGCGGACGCGTGGACCAGGCGGATGCGACGGCCCGCGAGGACGAGATCGTGACTGAACGGCAACGCCTCCAGCCAGGCGCGGTCGTCGTCGGTCAGCTCGTCGTGCCACCAGCGGATCGCCGGGTCCTCGTGGTCACTTGACACCGGCAGGAAGTCGTCCCAGTTGCCGCGAACCGTGACGGCGCAGCGCTCGCGGGTGCGCGCGATCGCCGCCGAGCCGCGCGGCCCCTTTCCGGCCACGTCGCCGAGATTGAGCACGGTCGTGATGCCGCGCGCGTCGATGTCGGCCAGCACCGCGTCGAACGCGGTGAGGTTCCCGTGGACGTCGGACATGACCGCGATACGCATGCGCGCCAAGGTAACGGGCACACCTGCCGGCGACGACCGGTGGGTCCCGCTCGAGGCGCGACTGGGCGCCGTCTCGGTGGACGACGGTGCGCCGTCTCGGTGGACGACGGTCCGTCGTCTCGGTGGACGACGGTGCGCCGAGCTGGGCGACCACGGCGCACCAACGCGGGCGCTGCCTTCCGCGGGGTCCGGCGGCACTGGGCCGCGGGGACGTCGACTGCTGACGGTCAGAAGGGTGGGTTGCCGAGGGGTGGTGGGGTCGGTGGTGGGGGTCGGTGGG
>NZ_CAURTV010000182.1:0-3552 GCF_963527515.1 uncultured Cellulomonas sp.
CCGCCGGCGCCCGCGCGGCCGGCGCTCGTCACCGGCGCAGTCATCCGACCAGCGTAGGTCGACTCGAGCGCCCGCCGGACATGCCGTCGGTCACGTGCCCGGAGGCGGCCCCGGCCGGCGCCGCAGCAGCAGCCACGCGACGACCGCACCCGCCACGACGAGCGCCGCGACCGCGCCGATCAGCACCGGACCGGAGACGCGGCTCTCGGAGGACGGCGCCGCGGGGGCGGACGGTGAGGGGGAGGAGGAGGGCGAGGCCGAGGGGCTCGGCAGCGGCACCGGCGTCACCTCCGCGGAGGCCGTCGGCGTCATGGTCGGCGCCGGCGTCGCGACCCCGTACGACGTGGCCTCCGCGGCGGTGAACCGGAACTGGTCCTCGATGGGGTGCCCGTCGGCGGAGGTGACCCGGTAGAGGACCGTGTACTCGCCGGCGGGGAGCTCCCCGGTGACCGCCTGCGAGACCGTGTTGTCGACGAGGACCGGCGGGCCGATGCTCACCATGCGCTGGTCGAACGCGTGGACCATGATCGTCGTCCCCACGTCCAGCAGGGGCTCGCTGAACGTCATGGTGATGATCTCGGGCACCGCGGGCACGGTCGAGCCGGCGGCGGGGTCGGTGCTCTGCAGGACGGTGTGGGCCTGCGCGGGTGGGGCTGCGAGGAGGCCGGCCGTCAGGGCCAGCCCGAGGGCAGCGAGGCCGCGCAGCGCGGTGGAGGTCGGTCGAGGGGACGAGGGCACGGAAGCTCCGCAGGGGTGTGGTGGCGAGCGAGGGCGCGCGCGGGTCAGCGCGGGGGGAGCGAGCGCGACTGCCACGCGGGCGGACCGCGCAGCGGGACGACGTCACGCCACCAGGCGTGTGCAGGACCGGGGACGTCCGCGGGCGTCGGCAGTGCCGCGCGGGCGGCGACGACGGGCACCGCGGCGGGGCCACCTACCAGGGGACGCAGCCACGCGGCCAGCCACCACAGCGCACGGTCGACGCCGACGAGGACGAGGGCGGTGACGAGCGTCGCGACGACGTGCAGGACGAGCATGGCCGGCAGGCCGAGCACCGGCGCGACGAGCGCCGCGTCCACCGCGGTGCAGGCGGGCGCCATGACCATGCCGGGGTGGTGCACGTGCGTCGGCGCGCTTTCCCCCGGCAGGCACGCCATCGAGGTGAACAGGGTGGACGACGCGTGCACCGCGAGCTGCCCGACGGCCAGCAGCCCGACCGCGCCGAGCGCTCCGAGCCGGCGTCCGGTCAGGGCGACCGCGGCCGCCAGCACGACCGCGGTCAGGGTGAGGGTCACGACGAGCGCGGGGAGCTCGCCGTCCGCGACCACGTGGGCCAGCGCGGCGAGCGCGACGGTCACCGCCGCGGCCGCTCCCGCACGCGCGAGGCGCAGGGGGCCGGTCGCGGGCGCGCGCATGCGGACACCGTAGCGGCCGCCGGCTGCGCGGGGACCGGTGAAGGGGAACACATCCCGGTGGCGTCGTGTTGCGAGCACGTACACGATGGTTGTCCTGCGCAATCAATCCCCCTCTGCCTCAGAAGGTTCGATGTCGCCTCAGAGCACCGCCTCGACCGAGGCCGGCCCAGCCACCTTCACGCCGCCGACGCACCGGGAGATCCTCACGATCCTCGGCGGCCTCATGCTCGGCATGTTCCTCGCCGCGCTCGACCAGACGATCGTCGCCACGTCCATCCGGACCATCGGGGACGACCTGCACGGGCTGTCCCTGCAGGCCTGGGTCACCACCGCGTACCTGCTGACGGCCACCATCTCGACCCCGCTCTACGGCAAGCTCTCCGACCTGTACGGCCGCAAGCCGCTGTACCTGTTCGCGATCTCGGTCTTCGTGGTGGGCTCGCTGCTGTCGGGCACGGCCGACTCGATGTACCAGCTGGCCGCGTACCGCGGCGTGCAGGGTCTCGGCGCCGGCGGGCTCATGGCGCTGGCGATCACGATCCTCGGTGACCTCGTCGCGCCCCGCGAGCGCGCCCGCTACCAGGCCTACTTCCTGGCGGTGTTCGGGACGTCGTCGGTGCTCGGACCGGTGGTCGGCGGGTTCTTCGCCGGCGCCGACACCATCCTCGGGGTCGACGGGTGGCGCTGGGTCTTCCTCATCAACGTGCCCATCGGCATCATCGCGATCCTCGTCATCTCGCGCGTGCTGCACCTGCCGCCGCTCACGCGGGTCGACCACCGGATCGACTACCCCGGCGCGCTCGCGCTGGTCGTCGCGCTGGTGCCGCTGCTGGTCGTCGCCGAGCAGGGGCGCATCTGGGGCTGGGACTCCCCGCGGTCGATCGCCTGCTACCTGATCGGCGCGGTCGGCGTGGCGGCGTTCGTCGTCGCCGAGCGGTACGCCAAGGCCGACGCGATCCTGCCGCTCTACCTGTTCCGCAACCGCACGTTCTCCGTGGGCGCGGGCGCCAACCTCGTCATCGGCCTCGGCATGTTCGGCGGCCTCGCGACCCTCCCGCTGTACCTGCAGATCGCCAAGGGCCAGTCCCCCACGGAGGCGGGACTGACGCTCATCCCGTTCACGCTCGGGATCATGACCGGCTCGATCGTGGCGGGACAGGCGACCTCGCGCACCGGCCGCTACAAGATCTTCCCGGTGATCGGCACCGTCCTCATGGGCATCGGCGCCCTGCTGTTCTCCCGCCTCGAGGCCGGCACCGGCCTGCCGTACGTGTTCGCGGTGTCCATCGTGTTCGGGCTCGGGCTGGGGCTCACCATGCAGCCGCTGGTGCTTGCCGTGCAGAACGCGGTGCCGGTCAGGGACATGGGCGTCGCGACGTCGTCGTCCCTGTTCTTCCGGCAGATGGGCGGGACGCTGGGCACCGCCGTGTTCCTCTCGGTGCTGTTCTCGACGGTGGGCGGCAACATCGCGTCGGCGTTCCGGACCGCGACGGGCACGGCCGAGTTCCAGGCGGCGCTCGCCGACCCCGCGGTGCTGGCCGACCCGGCGAACGCACCCGTCCTGGAGATGGCGCGCGGCGGCGGGGCGGTGCCCTCCCTGGACGACTCGTCGTTCATCACCGCCCTCGACCCGCGCCTCGCGCAGCCGTTCCTCGACGGCTTCGCGCAGTCGGTGGACACGGTCCTGCTGCTGGCCGCCGTCATCATGGTCTTCGGCCTGATCCTCACCGTCCTGCTCCCCGAGCTGCCCCTGCGCAACGTGTCGGGCATCCAGGGCCGTTTCGACGACGACGCCGCGACCGCCGCGCAGGCGAGCCCCGGTGCGACCGCGGTCGGTGGCGTCACCAGCATCGTCGCCGACGAGGCCGCGGTGGGCCGCGCTGACCAGGAGGCCGAGAACTCGTCGCGCAGCGGGTGAACCCGGAGCGCCCCGATTCCGTCACAGTGGGTGTCCGCCACGAGCACGTCGACCAGGAGGCCGAGATGTCCGCGACAGCACCCACCACCACCACCCACACGTGCGACGGCTGCCTGGACAGGCGGGAGGTGCTGGTCCGGGCCGGCGTCGTGACCATGGGCGTCGCCGCGGCGGGCGTGCTCGCGGCGGGCGGGGGGTGTGTTATAAAAAAATACCAGCCCA
>NZ_CAURTV010000183.1:0-3462 GCF_963527515.1 uncultured Cellulomonas sp.
GAGCGGGCCGCCTCCCGCACCCTGAGCCGGGCCGCCCGCCGCTCGCGGCGCGTCGGGCCGGGCTCGACCTGCGGTGCGTCGGGGAACGCGCTGTGCGCCTCGCGGAGCGTGGCTGCCTTCGAGTAGAGCAGTGCGAGGTTCGGGGTGTCCATGTCGTCCTCCTGTGTCGGGGTGTCCCTTCACAGCAGGTGACGCGGCCGGGCAGGCCCGATCGACACACCTAGCGGTCGAGCAGGCCCGCCATCCACGCCTCGACAGCGTCCGGGTCCCGGGGGAGCGCCGCCGAGAGGTTCTCGTTGCCGTCCGCGGTGACGAGCACGTCGTCCTCGATCCGCACGCCGATGCCGCGGTACTCCGCCGGCACCAGCAGGTCGTCCGACTTGAAGTACAGGCCCGGCTCGATGGTGAACACCATGCCCGGCTCCAGCACGCCGTCGAGGTACAGCTCGGCCCGGGCCTGCGCGCAGTCGTGCACGTCGAGCCCGAGGTGGTGGCTGGTCCCGTGCACCATCCACCGGCGGTGGTGCTGGTTCTCGGGCAGCAGCGCCTCCTGCGCCGAGACGGGCAGCAGGCCCCACTGCTCCAGCCGGTCGGCGATGACCGTCATGGCCGCGGCGTGCACGTCGCGGAACCGCGCACCCGGCACCGCGGCCGCGAAGCCGGCGTCCGCCGCGTCCAGCACCGCCTGGTAGATGCGCCGCTGGACCTCGGTGAACGTGCCGTCGACGGGCAGGGTGCGGGTGACGTCCGCGGTGTACAGGGAGTCGACCTCGACGCCGGCGTCGACCAGGACGAGCTCGCCCGGGACCACCTGGCCGTCGTTCTCGATCCAGTGCAGCGTCGTGGCGTGCTCCCCGGCCGCGGCGATGGTCTCGTAGCCGACCGCGTTGCCCTCCTGGCGTGCGTGGCCGACGAACGTCCCCTCGATCACGCGCTCGCCGCGCCGGTGCGCGACCGCGTCGGGGAGGGCGCGGACGATCTTCTCGAAGCCCTCGATCGTGGTGTCGACCGCGAGGCGCATCTGCTCGATCTCGTGGGCGTCCTTGACCAGCCGCAGCTCGGAGAGGGCCTCCGCCAGCCGCTCGTCGCGCTGCCCGGCGGCCTCGGTCGCGCGGATCTGCTCGACCAGCTCCTCGATCGCCTCGTCGGCGCCGGGGACCACCCGCACCTGCACACCGTCGGGGCCCACGTCCTTGGCCAGGCCGTCGCGCAGGTCGTCGACGTGCGCCGTGCGGATGCCGGTGAGCGTCTCCAGGTCCTCCAGCGTCGGGCGCGCGCCCACCCAGAACTCGCCGTACCGGGAGTCGGAGAAGAACTCCTCGGTGTCCCGGCCCGACAGCGGCCGCATGTAGAGGACGGCCCGGTGCACGCTGCCCTCGTCGCCGGTGCCGTCCTCGACCGGGTGCAGCACCAGGACGGCGTCGGGCTCCTGCTCGGCGCCCAGGCCCGTGAGGTGCGCGAACGCCGAGTGCGGCCGGAACCGGTAGTCCGTGTCGTTGGAGCGGGTCGTGTAGGCGCCGGCGGGGATCACGAGCCGCTCGCCCGGGAACAGGGCCGAGAGGGCCGAGCGGCGGGCGGCGGTGTGGTCGGCGGCGGGACCGCGGACCAGGCCCGACGGACGACGCTCACCCCAGCCGGAGGTGATGAACCGGACGAACTCCGCCGAGCCGGGCCGCTGCGAGCGGTTGCTGCCGCGGTCGGCGAGCGGCTGGTCGGAGGTGCTCTCGGGCGTCAGGTCCTCGCTCATGGCGCCATCTTCCCACCACGCCCGGGGGCGGCCGTCAAGGGAGCCCTCCGGACGCCGATACCGTGAGCACGTGCGCATCGACCTCCATACCCACTCGACGGCGTCGGACGGGATGGACGCCCCCGCGCGGGTGGTCGCGGCCGCCGCGGACGCAGGGCTGGACGTCGTGGCCCTCACCGACCACGACACCACCGCGGGCTGGGCGGAGGCGGAGCAGGCGGCCCACGAGCACGGGATCGCGCTGGTGCGGGGCACCGAGGTGTCCGCCCGCTCGAACGGCATCAGCATCCACCTGCTGTCCTACCTGCAGGACCCGACGCACCCCGCGCTCGTCGCCGAGCTGGACCGCACCCGGGACGCCCGGCTGGGCCGCGCGCGCCAGATCGTCGAGCTGCTCGCGGAGGACGTGCCCCTGACCTGGGAGGACGTGCTGGAGCACTCCCGCGACGCCGTCGTCGTGGGCCGTCCGCACATCGCCGACGCCCTCGTCGCCCGCGGCGTCGTGCCCGACCGCGACGCGGCGTTCGTGCACCTGCTCGCCGCGAGCGGGCCGTACCACGTGCCGCACTACGCGCCCGACGGTCCCGACGCCGTGCGTGCCATCCGCGCAGCCGGCGGCGTCCCCGTCTTCGCGCACCCCGCCGCCGACGCCCGCGGGCGGATCGTGCCGGACCGCGTGTTCGACCGCCTCGCCGCCGCGGGCCTGGCCGGCCTCGAGGTGCACCACCGCGACCACTCGCCGCAGCAGCGGGTCCGGCTGACCGCGATCGCGGAGCGGCTCGGCCTGCTGGTCACGGGGTCCAGCGACTACCACGGTGCCGGGAAGGCCAACCGGCTAGGAGAGAATCTCACGGCGCCGGACGCGCTCGCGGCGATCGAGGACCAGGGGACGACGGAGGTGGTGCGGCCATGAGCGGGATCGTCGACGGCTACCTGTTCGCGTCCGTCTTCATCACCCTGTTCGTCATCATGGACCCGCCCGGCGTGGTGCCCATCTTCCTGGGCCTCACGGGTGCGATGACCCGGCAGCGGCGCAACCGCGCAGCGCGTCAGGCCGTGCTCGTCGCCCTGGGCGTCATCGTGGCGTTCGCCCTGTTCGGGCAGTCGCTGCTCGACTACATGCACATCACGCTGCCGGCCCTGCAGGCCTCCGGCGGGCTGTTGCTGCTGCTCATCGCCATGGAGCTGCTGACCGGCAAGATGGAGGAGCCGCAGCCGTCGGGCAACGGCAAGGTCAACGTCGCGCTGGTCCCCCTGGGCACCCCGTTGCTGGCCGGCCCCGGCGCCATCGTCGCGACCATGGTGTTCGTCCAGCAGTCCGACAAGACGGTCGCCGACTGGGTGGCCATCGCGCTCGCGGTCGTCGCGGTGCACGTGGCCCTGTACCTGGCCATGCGGTTCGCCAACGTGATCCACCGGGTGCTCGGCGACTCGGGCACCATCCTGGTCACCCGCATCGCGGGCCTGCTGCTGGCCGCGATCGCGGTGCAGCTGGTCGCCGACGCGGTGACCGCCTTCATCCGGGCGGCATAGCGAGAGGGTGCGTGCTCCGCGGAGCACGCACCCTCTCGTCGAACCGGTCGGTCAGCCCTCGGTGGCCGACGCCTGCGGGGCGCCGCCGCCCTCGGCGCCCTGGCCGCTGCGCGTGCGGCGACGGCTCCGGCTGCGACGGCCGGTGCCCTCGGCGGACCCGCCGTCGGCGGCCTGCTCGAGGC
>NZ_CAURTV010000184.1:0-3408 GCF_963527515.1 uncultured Cellulomonas sp.
GACGCCAGCGGCCGCCCCGGCTGGGTGGCCGAGGCCGGCGGTCGCGGGTTGTCCGCCGCGCTGCAGCGGTCCGGCGTGGCCGACGAATCCGAGCGGCAGCGACTGATGGACGAGGCGTCGGCGTTCGACGAGCTGATGATCGCCGTGCCCCCGGTGCCCCAGGCCTACGGCGTGCTGGTCGACCTGGGCCACGACGGGACCCTCGCGGTCGAGGCCGGCGCCGAGACCGTGCTCCCGCCGCTGATGCGCGACCTGCCGTGGACGCAGGCCGGTGTGGTCGCCTACCGGGTGCACTGGGAGCCGCCGTTCATCGAGGAGCTCGAGTCCGAGCGGCCGTCGTTCGAGCACCGCGTCGCCCGGTCCCGCGCGGCACCGCTGGTGCAGGCGGTCGCCCGCGTGGTGCACGGCGCGGTCGGCGGCGAGATCGCCGACGAGGCCGACTTCCTGGTGGACCCGGAGGACGTGTGACCGGCACGGTGGTCCTGATCACCGGGATCATGGCCGCAGGGAAGTCGACGGTGGCGCAGCTGCTGGCCGAGCGGCTGCCGCGGTCCGTGCACGTGCGGGGTGACGTGTTCCGGCGGATGGTCGTCTCCGGGCGCGAGGAGGTCGGCGCCGACCTGTCGGCGGAGTCCCTCGCGCAGCTCCGGCTGCGGCACCGCCTCGCGGCGATGGTGGCCGACGAGTACGCCGAGGCGGGATTCACCGCCGTCGTCCAGGACGTCGCGCTCGGGGCCGACCTCCCGGAGTGGGTCGCGATGTTCCGGAGCCCTCCGCAGGTGGTGGTGCTGGCACCGACCGCGTCCACCGTGGCGGCGCGCGAGGCCGGTCGGGGCAAGACCGGGTACGGCGCGTGGACCGTCGAGGAGCTCGACGCCGGGCTCCGAGACGGGACGCCGCGGATCGGGCTCTGGCTCGACACCTCGGACCAGACGCCGGCGCAGACCGTCGACGCGATCCTCACCGGGCTGGCACTGTGACCGCCCGGACGAGCGCGGGGATCCTGGTGTTCCGGCGGGCCTCCGGCCTGGAGGTACTGCTCGGGCACATGGGCGGGCCGTTCTGGGCGCGCAAGGACGCCGGCGCGTGGACGATCCCGAAGGGGGAGCCGTCGCCGGGCGAGGACCTGCTGGCGGCCGCCCTGCGCGAGTTCGCGGAGGAGCTCGGTGTGCCGGCGCCCGCCGGGTCGCCGATGCCGCTCGGGGACGTGCGGCAGAGCGGCGGCAAGGTGGTGAGCGCGTGGGCGGTCGAGGGGGACCTGGACGTGGCGACGATCGTCAGCAACAAGGTCGAGATCGCGTGGCCGCCGCGCTCGGGCCGGACGCTGCTGGTGCCCGAGCTTGACCGGGCCGCGTGGTTCACGCCCGACGAGGCTCGGCGACTGGTGGTGAAGGCTCAGTCGGCGTTCGTGGACCGGCTGGAGGAGGCCCTCGGCGTCAGGTGAGGTGGTCGAAGTCGCCGCTCACCCAGCCGATGTGGCGTTCGGCGGAGCGGCGGACGACCTCCTTGGCGTCGGACGCGATGACGTTCGCGAAGTTGCCGTAGAGGCGGTCGAACTCCAGGCGGTCCAGGTGGTCGGCGACCCGGCGGGTGACGGCGCCGGACAGCGGCAGGTGGTTCGGGTAGCTGCGCATGAACGCGACGGACTTCCGGTCCGGGTTGGCGAAGACCGTGTCGCCGCTGAGCACGACGCCGAGGCCTGCCGCACCGGCGGCCCAGTGCGCGATCGCGCTGCCAGGGAAGTGGCCGCCGGGCTGCGACAGGGTCACGCCGGGCAGGACCTCGAGCTCGCCCGACCAGGTCTGGATCACGTGGTCCGGGCGGTTGAGCCAGCGGACGTCGGACTCCGCGACGAGCACCGGTGCGTGGCCCAGCGCGCGGCTCCACTCCACCTGGACGCCGTACATGTGGGGGTGGCTGGCCACGATCGCGCGCACCGGCCCGAGCTCGAGGATCCGGTGGATCACCTCGTCGTCGAAGAACCCGATCGGGTCCCACAGCAGGCTGCCGTCCGGCGTGACCAGAAGCTTCGACTGCTGGCCGATGCCGGCGGCAGGGGAGCTGGTGATCGCGTACAGGTCGAGCTCCAGCTCGTCGAGGCTCGCCCGGTACCCCTGCGCGCGGAGGTCCTCCAGGGTGGTCCAGCGCTGACCGCTGGCCGGGACCCACTGGCGCTCGTCGGCGCAGATCGGGCACACGTCGAGCCGTTCGGCGCTCTCCACGGCGCACGTGGCGCAGATCCAGACGGTCACACCGTCACGCTAGCCGGAGGTACAGGTCCCGCAGGAGGGCGATCTCGGCGCCGTGGTGGACCACCTCCTGGTTCATCCACCAGACGACGTCGAGGAAGGGCTCGTCGGCGTCCGAGCCGTTCGGGTACGTGCTGTAGCCGACCGTGTCGAGGGCGGCGTCGTCGGCACCCAGGAGCGTCGCGCGCCACGCCTGGACGGCGGCGGTGAGGTGGGCGATCGCGCCGGCCGCGGTGCCCTGCGGTTCGTCGGCCTGCTCGGTGTGGGTGTGGGTGCCGTCGGTGTGGTCGGCGCGGCCGGCCAGCGTCTTGGCCACGTGGTTGATACGCCAGCCGATGGACGTGACCGGCGGCGGCCAGGGGTGCGGGCGTCCGCCGTCGTGACCCCACTCGCCCGAACCGACCAGCCGCGTCGCACCCAGGCCACCCGGTCCGTCCACCTGCCGGCGGATCGTCCAGGCGCCCGGGACCGGCTCCCAGAGGAGCTCGGCGTCGGACAGCGGGGGGACCTCGACCTGCAGGCCGTCGCCGCTGTCTACCGTCGGGCCGGTGAGGCGGTGCAGGAGGCGCTCGCTGGCGAAGTCGTACTCGGCGAGCAGGGGCGCGAGGCGCGCGGGGACGGTCATGCCTGGAGAGTTCACCGTCGGGGCGTCGGCCGCAACAGGTTTCAGGACAGGCCCAGGGCGCCCAGCGTGGCGGGCGAGAGCGGGACCGCGTTGTCGGGGCCCGCCACCGCGCGTCCGTCGACGACGGTGTAGAAGCCCTGGAAGGCGTTGACGGGCGTCGGTGGCCAGTCACCCTCCAGGTCGGCCAGGTCGTCGAGCAGCAGCACGTACTCGCCGCCGACCTCCAGATCGGTCCGTTCCCCGGCGCCGCCGCTCGTGTAGGCGATCTCGAGCGTGGTGCCGGGCTCGACCGGCCCCTTGGCCGCGGCGGTGACGTCGACGGTGGCGATCACGCGGGGGTACCCGGCGGAGTCGTCCGGGGTGATCGACGTGAACGTGCCGCGGACGATGAGGTCGGCGACGCCCTCGAGCTCGGCCGTGCTGGCGTAGTGGGGGTAGTCGGCCTGGACGGCCGGCGCGGACCCGGTCAGCAGCCGCGGCACGACGAGGGCGATCGCGACGACGACGGCCGCGGCCACCAGTGCCGCGGCGAGC
>NZ_CAURTV010000185.1:0-3402 GCF_963527515.1 uncultured Cellulomonas sp.
CCCGGCACCCCGTCGCGGCCACCGGTCCTGCCGAGCACGGCTGGCGCGCCGGCGTGCGCAGGGTGACGTTCGGCGGCATCGCCCCGGGACCCGGCCGGGCCGAGAGCCGACGCCGGGTCGCGGCGGCGTCCGTGCGCCGCACCCTGGACGGCCCGAAGACGATCGTCGTGATCAACCCGAAGGGCGGCGCGCACAAGACCACCGCGACCATGCTGCTGGCGGCCACGTTCGGCCTGCAGCGCGGTGGCTACACGCTCGCCTGGGACAACAACGAGACGCGCGGCACGCTCGGCTGGCGCTCGTCGCACGCCGACCACACCCGCACCGCCGTGGACCTGCTCAACGCGCTGCCCGCGCTCGGCCCGGCCGGCACCGTGCGGATCGGTGACCTCGACGGCTTCGTGCGCACGCAGCCCGCCGAGCAGTTCGACGTCCTGGCCTCCGACGAGAACTCCGCGTCGGCGTCCTCGGTCGACGCGGACTCGTTCACGGCCCTGCACCAGGTGCTCTCGCGGTTCTACCGGGTGCTCGTCATCGACACCGGCAACAACATGCGCGCCTCGAACTGGCAGGCGGCCGTCGGCGCCGCCGACCAGATCGTCGTCGTCTCGACCGTCCGCGAGGACACCGCGCAGTCCGCCGCCTGGGCGCTCGACGCGCTGCGCGCCACCGGTCACGACGAGGCGGTCCGCCGCGCGGTCACCGTGCTGTCCGCCCCGGAGCCCAAGGTCGACAAGGACCTGCAGAAGCGGCTGCGCTCGCACTTCGGCGCCCTGACCCGCGCGGTCATCGACGTGCCGCACGACAAGGCGCTCGTCGCCGGCGGCCCCATCGACTACGAGGCCCTGAGCACGACGACCCGCGACGCCTGGCTGCGGGTGACCGCGACGGTGGCCGACGGGCTCTGACGCCCAGGTCTCCGGAACCGCTGCGTCCACCCGAACCGCTCAGCTCAGCGCGGCCGCTCAGTTCATCGCGACGATGCGGAAGTAGAGGCCGGGACGGGTCTGGCCGAGCGGGACGGTGAGCACCTGGCCGGCGGCGTTGCGGTACGTCACCTGCTGGAGGAGCACCTGGTTCGCCTCGTTGTTGCGCGCCTGCTCGAGCGGCCAGAGGTTGTCGTACTCGTCCCTGCCTGCCCACTGCAGGTCACGCACGTGGTCCGCCTCGTAGGATCCCCAGGGGTAGCCGTAGTGGGCCAGGAGCCGGCGGAACTGGTCCTGCTTGCGGCCACCGCGCACCTCGCCGACCTGCGTGCGCGGCCACACCGAGCCGATCTTCGGGTAGTTGCGCCCGTTCACCTCGATGCCGACCTCGACGACGTCGATGCCGTCCCGGTCCTGCGCCTCCCTGCGGATGTCGGCGAAGCGGGGCGCCTTCGGCACCTCGAGGTAGTCGGGCTCGGTCAGGAAGTACCGCCGTCCCGCGGCCTCGATCGAGGGAGGGTAGAGGCGCGGAGACTTGAACCAGGTCATCGGGATGGGGTCGCTGGGGTAGCGCCCGGTGGGAACCGCCGCTGCTCCGCCGCCGCCGCCGGCACCTCCTCCGCCACCTCCACCGCCACCGCCCGCGGGCTGCGTCTGCGGCGTGAGCTTCTCGTCCGAGGTGGCTGCCGCGAAGATCTGCCGCGCCAGGTCGCCGAGCTGGAGCTGCTGGTCACCGAACGACATCTGCGGTGCGACGGCACTCGGCGGACCGTCCATGGCGAGCGCGAGCGTGGCGCCGTTGCGCCACCGGTAGCCGACGCTCTTGTTGACCAGGTCCCAGTTCTTGCGCCACGTGAACCCGAGCAGGCCGGCCTCGAGGAACGCGCGCAGCCCGAAGGACAGCGCGAACTCCGCCTGGGCCGCCTTGTCGAACCTCAACCGCACCGCACCCTGGTCGACGGTGAACCCGATGCGACCCCCGAAGTGGATCCCGGCAGTCGCCGACCCGCGGGCGTCGAGCCCCATGCCCAGGTGCGCGAGGTCGAACCCCCCGCCTCGCGCGACCGCCGCGATCTGGCCGCCCAGCGCGGCCGACAGGCCGATCGTCCCGCCGATGTCGAGGTCCGCCAGCCCACGGACCCGGCGGGCGAAGGGGGCCATCAGGGCCAGCCGCTTGGGACCGGCGCCCAGGATGCGCAGGGCGGCCGCCTGCCTGAGGTCGAGGCCGACCTGGATGTTGCGCAGAGCACCCGAGTAGCCGGCCTTCAGGGTCAGGGCGGCACCGCCGGACACGCGCAGGTCCACGCGGACGCCCAGGCTCGGGATCGGGACCGTGAGCAGGGTGAGCTCGCTGAGGGCCTGCTGGAACGCCTTCTCCGCGGTCCGCGGCGTGATGAAGTCCCAGTCGGGCAGGTAGACGATCTCGGATCCGGCCGGCCGGCGGCCCTCCCTGATCGCCTTGGTGCGCTCGCGGTCCTTCTTCATCGCGTCACCGAAGCGGCTGCGCGGCTCCAGCTGGCGCTGCAGCATCGGCGGGGTCCGGTGCGCGGGGGGACGCGACCGGTCCGCTCCGAGCGCTCGGACCACCGCGCGGTTGCCCGCGGTGCGCTGCAGGGCCAGCACCTCGCCCGGCACCCCCGACGGTCCCCGCGCGCGCGGGTGCGTGGGGTGCGCACCGGTGCGACGGTCCGGCAGGCGCTCCACCCTCGCGGCGACGGCTCCCCGCGGCTGCATCGGAGCACTCTCGCGGTCGACCGCGCTGCCCGCCACGGCGGTTCGTGCGCTCGCGAGGGCAGCGCCGCCTGCCCGATCGGGCAGGCGACCCGGAAACTCCTCGCGCGGGTGTCGCAAGATCCGGCGACCTCGCGACAGAGTGCAGGTGTAGACCTCGTTCGACCACCACCATCCCAGGGAGCACCGTGCCGTCGCGGACACCGAGCACGCCGGACCACGAGACCGTCCTGGTGCCCGGCGACGCGCCCTCGGACGACACCGCGCACGACGCCGCGTGGTTCGAGGCGTTGGTGCGCGAGCACGCGACCGCGGTGCACCGGTTCGTGGTCCGCCGCGCAGGTCGCGACGAGGCGGAGGACCTGGCCGCCGACGTCCTGACCGTGGCCTGGCGCCGGCGCGCGGACGTCCCCGACGGCGCCGAGCTGCCCTGGCTCTACCGCACGGCGGGGTTCGTCGTCGCCAACCACCGCCGCAAGGGCCGCCCGATCCCCGTGGCGGACGTCCCCGACGAGATCGACTCCGACGACCCCGCCGTGCGCGCGGTCCAGGAGGAGAGGGTGCGCGAGGTGCTGGGCGCCCTCAACCCGCGCGACCGGGAGATCCTCCTGCTCAACGCGTGGGAGGGCGTGTCCGGCGACGCGCTCGCGGCGGTGCTCGGCATCGGCCGCGGGGGAGCGGACGCCGCCCTGAGCCGCGCCCGCGCCCGGCTGCGCGAGGTGTGGGCGGCCGCGGAGGCCTGACC
>NZ_CAURTV010000186.1:0-3315 GCF_963527515.1 uncultured Cellulomonas sp.
CGATCACCTCGAAGCCGTAGCCGGCCTCGTCGTGCACGCGGGCCAGGACGCCCACGTCCGTCGTGGTGAGCTCCTCGACGCCCGACGCGGGCGCGGTGGCCTCCGGGCTCGGCGTCGGGTCGCCCGGCGTCGCCTCCGGGGTGGTGGGAGGCACCTCCGCCCCGGCGGCACGGGCCAGCCGTGCGGTCAGCTCGCCGCGCGAGGTGGCGACCGAGGCCAGCAGCCGCGCGAGCGGGCCGTCGGTGACCGCGTCGGCATCCGTGAGCGCAGCGCGGGTGGCGGCGGCGAGGTCCTGCACCAGCTCGGCCACGGTGATTCGCTCCGGCGTCGGGGTGGCGGCTGACGGGGTGTCCGTGGGCGCGGGCAGGCCGGAGACGTACACGCCGCCGAGCTGCTCGGCGTGCTGGTCGGAGAAGCTCGTGACGTCCGCCAGGACGGGTGCGACCGGCTCGGCGGACCCCTCGGGGAGCAGCACCGCCTGCGTCGCCGCAGCGGCCAGGGCGAGCGAGTCGGCGACCGTGCGCGCCCGGACCTGCTCGACCGCGTCGGGGCTCGGCTCGACGGGCGGCGGCGTCTCCGCGCGCAGGCCGCACGCCGCGAGGGTGAGAACGGTCACTGCGGCCACCAGCGCCCGCAGGCCAACCGGCACCGGACGCGCGTGATCGCGGTGGCCTGCAGGGTCTCGGTCCGCGCTCATCGCCGGTGATCCTGCCATGCCACGGGGGCGCGGCCGTGGGGCACGCCCGGACTCGTTACTGTGGACCCACAACATCACAGGGTCGCACCGTCGCTCGCCGACGACCCGCTGGACCGACAGGAGGCTGACATGGTCGCGCCAGCGCACGCAGAACGGGTCCGGCACGTCGTGGAGCCCGCGGTCGCGGCCGGGGGGCTGGTCCTCGAGGACGTCACGGTGCGCAGGTCCGGGCCGAGGTCGGTGGTCGAGGTCGTGGTCGACCTGACCGAGGACGACGAGGGCCTGCTCGACCTGGAGCGCGTGGCCGAGGCGACGCGCGCGGTCTCCGACGCCCTCGACGCGGCCGACGTCATCGTCGGGGAGTACACGCTCGACGTGATGAGCCCCGGCGTGTACCGCCCGCTGACCGAGCGCCGGCACTACACGCGCGCCGTCGGGCGGATGCTCACGGTGACCCTGACGGACGGCACCAAGCTGGCCGGCCGGCTGACCGAGGTCGACCGGTCCGCGCCCGGCGACGCCGTCGTGGTGGTGCCCGTGACGCCCGGCCGCAAGGGCCGCAAGCCGGTGGTGGGCGAGCCGGTCCGCCTGCTCCTGACGGACGTGCGCGAGGCGCACGTCGAGGTGGACCTGTCGGGCCTGGGCCCTGTGGACGTGGACCAAGACGAGACAGCCGCGCGCGACGACGCCGGCGAGGAGAGCTGAGATGGACATCGACATGCAGGCGCTGCGGCTGATCGAGCGCG
This sequence comes from uncultured Cellulomonas sp., assembly GCF_963527515.1. Lineage (NCBI taxonomy): Bacteria > Bacillati > Actinomycetota > Actinomycetes > Micrococcales > Cellulomonadaceae > Cellulomonas > uncultured Cellulomonas sp. Next base: position 1,444 of record NZ_CAURTV010000186.1, read on the forward strand.
AACGGGACATCAGCCTCGACGTGCTGGTCTCCGCGATCGAGCAGGCGCTGCTGTCCGCCTACCACCGCACCCCGGGCGCGCAGACGCGCGCCCGCGTGGAGCTGGACCGCAAGACCGGTCACGTCACCGTGTGGGCCCGCGAGGCGGCGCCGGTGGGGGAGCCCGACGACGAGGGCATCCTGCCGCCGCCCGGTCCGGACGGGCCGGAGTACGACGACACCCCGGCAGGCTTCGGTCGCATCGCGACGGCCACGGCCCGCCAGGTGATCGTGCAGCGTCTGCGTGACGCGGAGGACGACCAGGTGCTGGGCGCGTTCCGTGGCAAGGAGGGCGAGGTGCTCGGCGGCGTCATCCAGCAGGGCCGGGACCCCCGCACCGTGCTCATCGACGTCGGCGGCACCGAGGCGGTCCTCCCGGCGCACGAGCAGGTGCCCGGCGAGGAGTACGTGCACGGCGACCGGATCCGCGGCTACGTCCTCGAGGTCGCGCGCGGCCAGCGCGGACCGCAGGTGACCCTGTCCCGCACCCACCCGAACCTGGTGCGCAAGCTGTTCGAGCTCGAGGTGCCCGAGGTCGCCGACGGCACCGTGGAGATCACCGCGATGGCGCGCGAGGCGGGTCACCGCACCAAGATGTCCGTCCGCGCGACGGTGGCGGGCGTCAATGCCAAGGGCGCGTGCATCGGCCCGATGGGCGGCCGCGTGCGTGCCGTCATGGCGGAGCTGCACGGCGAGAAGATCGATATCGTCGACCACGCGGACGACCCCGCGGAGATGATCGCCCACGCTCTCTCCCCGGCCCGGGTGCTGTCCGTCACGGTGGTGGACCCCGTGGCACGCGCCGCCCGCGTCGTCGTGCCCGACTACCAGCTCTCGCTCGCCATCGGCAAGGAGGGCCAGAACGCCCGGCTCGCCGCCAAGCTGACCGGCTGGCGCATCGACATCCGGTCCGACGCCGAGGTCCCGGGGGAGAGCGTGCCGCAGGGCGCCCGCGCTGCTCGCGACGGTGCGGACGGCAGTGAGTGACCCCACGAGTGACGCCGCCGGAGCCGCGGCGCGGTAGACTTGCTGCGGCTGGGCCGGATGTCCGGCTCCTCCCGTCGAGCCGGCGGACCCCACTGACACCGAAAGATGTCTCTGGCATGGGTCCGGTGCGCACGTGCGTGGGGTGCCGAGCCACCGGCCCGAGGTCAGCCCTGCTGAGGGTGGTCGTGGTCCGCGAGAGTGCAGTCGAGCTCGTCGTGGACGTCGGTCGCCGGATGCCGGGCAGGGGGGCATGGCTGCACCCCGATCCTGGATGTCTCGAGAAGGCCGAACGCCGGCGTGCGTTCGGGCGTGCCCTGCGAGTTGCGGGGCAGCCCGGCACGAGCGCGGTCCACCGCCACCTCGAGCAGCAGGAGCAGGACGTCGTCGGGTAGTTCCCGGCGACGAGGCCGATCGTCGATACGGAAAGCGGGTTGGAAGCCGATGGCTGCCCGATGAGCACGCACCGATGAGTACCCAGCGATGAGTACCCAGCACTAACGACGGTCCGACCCTGTCCGGGCGGACCGAGACAGGAGAGATGTGGCCAAGGTCCGCGTCTACGAGCTCGCCAAAGAGCTCGGGGTCGACAGCAAGACCATCATGACCAAGCTGAACGAGTTCGGTGAATTCGTCCGCTCGGCATCCTCGACCATCGAACCGCCGGTCGTCCGCAAGCTGCGGGACACCTACCCGGTCGACGGTGGAGGTTCCACCCCTGCAGCACCGAAGGCACCGGCACGTCCGGCACCTGCGCCGGCCGCCGCTGCCCCCAGCGCTCCCGCTGCACCGGTCGAGGCCCCGCGCCCGGCACCTGCAGCCCCCGCCGCGCCGGCTGCCACCACGGCTC
>NZ_CAURTV010000187.1:0-3163 GCF_963527515.1 uncultured Cellulomonas sp.
CCCGCGGCCGCCGCGCCCGAGGTGTATACGCCCCCGGCCGAGGCGATCGCGGGGGCGGTCGCGGCGACCACGACGATCGCCGCCGCCACGGCCCAGGAGCCTCGCGCGTCCGGGACGACCAGCCACGCGCCGGCGGCACCGACCGCCGTGGCGAGGGTCACGAGCGGCACGCTCTCGACCAGCGCTCGCACCGCCACCGACGCCACCGACGCCCCGCGAGCGCGCTCGGCGAGCAGGAACGTCTCCCGGCGGACCACCAGCAGCCGCGCGGCGAGGACCAGCGTGAGGGCCCCGACCGCAGCGAGGCCGACGAGCAGCACCGACGTCTGGGCGGTCGCCGCGACCAGGCGGACGTCGGCCCCGCGCAGGACGCCGTCCAGCTCGCTCTCGACCGTCGGGGTGCGTCCGTCCGACCCGGTCAGCGGAGTCGGCACCGCGACGAGCTGCGTGACCGCGCGCGCGATCCGCCGGGTGTCGGTGGCGCGCAGCCCCTCCGGGTCGGCGGGGAACCGGAAGGCCATGGTGGTCGACTGTGCCGACGCCAGGGCGAGCATCGCGTCGGGCAGGGAGTCGTCCGAGGTGAGCAGGCCTGCGCGGCCGACGACCGTGCCGGTGGCCGGTGGCGGCAGCAGGTCGAGCAGGTCCGCGTGGGTCGACCACACCGGCGACGCGGGGTCGGCAGGCTCGTACAGGCCGGTCACGACCGCCTCGACGTCGCCGCGGGTCGGGCCCTGCAGGGGGAGGCGCTGGCCGACGAGGAGGCCGAGCCGGTCGGCGGCCGCGGCGGACATCCCGACCTCGACCACGCGCGGCTCCGTCGACCCGGGCGGGCGCTCGGGGGCCTCGTCCGGCGCGCGCCCCGCGACCCACCGGACGACCGGGTCGGAGGTGGTCGGCGTGCCGAGGTGCACCAGCCGGGTGGACAGCAGGTCGTCGCCTCGCCGCGCGGTGAGCGGGGCGCTCCGCACCGCGGTCACCACCGGACCGGTCACGTCCCGGATCGGCGCCGGGAGCGAGGACCGCATGGCCGTCGCCGCGTTGGCCACCAGGGTGGCGGCGTCGTCGACGCGCTCGGGCCTGCCGTCGGGGCCGACGTCGCCGAAGCCCGGCCCGCTGCCCAGCACGGTCACGACGTCCGCAGCGGTCCCCGCGTCCTGCACGGCGGTGCGCACGCCCTCGTCCGCCGTCCGCAGCACGATCCGGGGGACGGCCAGCGCGATGAGCACCGTGACGGCCAGCACCACGGCCGCCAGCGCCAGCAGGCCGGCGTCCTGGCGGCTGCGCCGGCGGGCGACGAGCACCGCGTCGGCGGTCGTGGAGCGCCACCCCACCGAGGTCCGCTCACGCTGCGTCGTGGCGCTCATCGCTCGTCCCCCAGCCGCAGGAGCTCGCCCGACGCCCGCCGCAGCAGCGAGCTGGTGGTCAGGGCGACCGCACCGCCGACGAGCACCACGAGGACGACCACGAGCCCCCCCTGCGTGGCCCACGGCCACTGCACGAGCACCGCGGGGATCGGCCTGCCCCCCGCGGCGGACACGGTGACCAGCGGGGTGACGACCTGGCCCAGCACGGCGCCCAGCGACAGTCCGGCCGCCAGGCCCAGCACCCCGAGGATCGCGTGCTCGACCAGGACGGACCGCACCAGGCCCGGGCGGGAGGCGCCGAGCGCCTGCAGGCGCGCCAGCTCGAGCCGCCGGGTCCGCACGGCCACCGTCGCGCTCATGGCGAAGCCGGCCACGGCGAGCGCCACCGACGCGACCGTGACGATCCACAGCGCCGCCTGCACCCCGACGCGCAGCGGCCCGTCGGTGGCGACGGCCCGGGCGGTCGCCCGGTCGACGGCGACGCCGAGGTCACCCTGCTGGACCTCCTCGACCAGCGCGGGCGCCTTCGCGTCGAGGACCTGGAGCCACCACTCGTCGAGCAGCGGGTCCGTCGACGAGTCCAGCAGGGCCGCCCGCGTCAGCAGGTCGCGGTCGGCCAGGACCGCGGCGCCGGTGGGCAGGCCGGGCAGGTAGGCGACCTCCCGCTCGACGACCACCCGCACGCGTGCACCGCCCAGGTCGAGCTCGAGCTCGTCGCCCACCGCGAGGGAGAACCAGGCCATCAGCGTGTCGGTGACCACGACGGGCACCGGACCGGGTGCGGCGAACGTCGCGGCGGCGAACCCGGAGCGCCCGAACAGGAGAGCGAAGGGGTCGATGGCCCCGGTGACGCGCAGGACGCCGGAATCGGTCCGCACGGCCAGCAGGGGCCGGACGTTGTCCTCCTGCAGGGCGCCCTGCACGCTCCAGGTCGCGTCGGTCAGCGCGACGGGGGTGACGGTGTCCTCGGTGGCCCCCGCCGCACGCTCGACCGCCCGCAGGTTCCCCACCCGCACGTCCAGCTGGAGGTCCGCCAGGCCCGGGGTGAACGGGTCGTCGGGATCGGGGAGCGTCTGCGCGACGACCCCGACCAGCCGCAGGCCCGGTGCGGTGGCGGGCAGGGCGACCTCGACGTCGGGCGACGAGCCGACCAGCGGCACCGGCGGGAGCTCCACGGGCGTGCGCGTCCCCCACGGGTCCTGCACCACGAGGCTGACCAGCAGCAGCCCGCCCACCGCGGGGGACAGCGAGCTGTCCACGTCCACGACGAGCCGGCCGGGGGAGCCGGGCAGGGCCACACCGGCAGCGGGCTCGGCGGGCTGCAGCGGTGCGGCGATGGTGCCCCAGGGCGGCGAGATCCGGCCGCGCAGCAGCGCGTCGGCCGCGGTGGTGTCGAGCGCCAGGAGGGTCACCGACCGGCCCCGGCTCTCCGTGGGGGAGTCGGCAGGCTGCCCGAGGTCGACGGACCGGAACGTCACGGGGCTGGCGGCCTGCACGTCGGGCAGCCCGGTCACGACGCCCGCCTGCGCGATCCCGGAGCCGTCCAGCCGGTCCAGTCGCACGTCGGTCCCCGTGGCGAGGTCCACCTGCTCGGCCTGAGACGTCCGCCACGTGCCGAGGAAGGACTGCGAGAACGACCCGACCGCCAGCGCCAGGGTCAGCAGCAGCACCGCACCGGCCGCCCGTCCGGGCCGTCGGCCGACCTCCCACGCCGCCAGCGGCGACACCAGCGACCGGCTCCGGGCGGCGAGCCGCTCCCCGGCCGCGGCGACCACGGGCAGCAGCCGCAGCGTCAGGAC
>NZ_CAURTV010000188.1:0-3062 GCF_963527515.1 uncultured Cellulomonas sp.
AGCCTGGCGGAGCTCGCCGCCGTGCTGGCCGGCGCGGACGCGGTCGTCGTGGGCAACACCGGGCCGGCGCACCTGGCGGCGGCCGTGGGCACCCCCGTCGTGTCCCTCTTCTCCCCCGTCGTGCCGGCCGACCGCTGGGCACCGTTCGGGGTGCCGCACGTCCTCCTCGGAGACCAGGACGCCGCGTGCGCCGGCACCCGGGCGCGCGCCTGCCCGGTGCCGGGACACCCGTGTCTCGCGTCGGTCACCAGCGGACAGGTCGTCGCTGCGGTCGACGCACTGGCCCGCGCGGCCCGACCGGAGGTGCCGGCATGAGGGTGCTCGTCTGGCACGTGCACGGGTCGTGGATGACGTCCTTCGTCCAGGGTCCCGACGACTTCGTCGTGCCGGTCGACGACGCCCGGTCGCCGGACGGCCTCGGCCGCGCCCGGACCTGGGAGTGGCCGGCCTCGGCGCGTGAGGTCCCGCTCGCACGGCTGCGCGACGAGCCCGTCGACGTCGTCGTCCTGCAGCGGCCCCGCGACCTCGAGCTGGTCACGCGATGGACCGGCCGGCGTCCGGGGGTCGACCTGCCGGCGGTCTATGTCGAGCACAACACCCCGGCCGGCCCCGCCGCCGCGACGCCGCACCTCCTGGCCGACCGGTCCGACGTCGTCGTCGCCCACGTCTCCGACTTCAACGCACTCATGTGGGACTGCGGGCGGGCCCCGACGACGGTGATCGACCACGGCATCCCCGACCCCGGGTACCGGTACACCGGGCAGCGCGAGCGCATCGCCGCGGTGGTCAACGAGCCCGTGCGGCGCTGGCGCGTGGCGGGGACCGACGTGCTGCTCGAGGTGGCGGCGCGGGTGCCGGTCGAGGTCTACGGCATGGGGGTCGCCGCGCTGGCCGAGCACGCACCAGGGCTCGCCCCGCACCTGCACACCGACCTGCCACAGGCGCGGCTGCACCACGACCTCGCCGACGCGCGCGCGTACCTGCACCCGTACCGCTGGACCAGCCTCGGGCTCTCCCTCATCGAGGCGATGACCCTGGGCATGCCGGTCCTCGCCGTCTCCGCCACGGCCGTCCCGGAGGCGGTCCCCCCGGAGGTCGGGGTGGTGAGCGCCCGCCCCGCTCGGCTGGTCGAGGCGGCCCGCCGCTGGCTGCACGACGCCGACGACGCACGGGCGCACGGGCTCGCAGCGCGGCAGCACGCCCTGCAGCACTTCGGTCTCGACCGGTTCCTGTCCGACTGGCAGTCCTTGCTCAAGGAGGTGACGCGATGAGGATCGCGATGGTGTCCGAGCACGCGAGCCCGCTGGCGACGCTCGGTGGCGTCGACGCAGGCGGTCAGAACGTCCACGTCGCCGCCCTGAGCGCCGCCCTGGCCCGGGCGGGCCACCAGGTCGACGTCTACACCCGGCGTGACGACCCCGACCTGCCGGAGTCCGTCGAGCTGGTCCCGGGCGTCACCGTCGTGCACGTCGCTGCCGGACCGCCGCGACAGGTGGCCAAGGACGAGCTGCTCCCCTGGATGCCCGAGTTCGGTGAGGTGCTCGGCCGGGCCTGGAGCGGTGAGCGGGTGCCCGACGTGGCGCACGCGCACTTCTGGATGTCCGGGCTCGCCAGCCTGCAGGCCTCGTCCGTGACCGGTGTCCCCGTCGCCCAGACGTTCCATGCGCTGGGCTCCGTGAAGCGGCGACACCAGGGCGACAAGGACACGAGCCCGCCCGGGCGCATCGTCGCGGAGACCTCGATCGGCCGCCGCGTGGACGTCGTCGTGGCCACGTGCTCCGACGAGGTGGCCGAGCTCGGCCGGCTCGGTGTCCCCCCGGGCCACATCCGCGTCGTGCCGTGCGGCGTGGACACGACGCACTTCCGTCCCCGAGGCGCCGACCACACCGCCGGGCCGCCCCGCCGCGCACGCCACCGCCTGCTGTGCATCGGACGGCTGGTGGAGCGCAAGGGCATCGAGACCGTGGTGAGCGCGCTGGCCCAGCTCCCGGACGCGGAGCTCGTCGTGGCGGGGGGACCGGACGCCGCCCTGCTCGACGGCGACGCCGAGGCCCGGCGGCTGCTCGAGCTCGCCACCGCGACCGGTGTGCGTGAGCGGGTGCACCTGGTCGGCCGGGTCGACCACGACGACCTGCCCGCCCTGGCAGCCTCCGCCGACGTCGTCGTCGCGACCCCGTGGTACGAACCGTTCGGGATCGTGCCCATCGAGGCCGCGGCGTGCGGCATCCCCGTCGTCGGTTCCGCCGTCGGCGGCCTGCTCGACACGGTCCAGGACGGCCGGACCGGGCTCCTCGTCCCGCCGCGCGACCCGGCCGCCCTGGCCACCGCGCTGCGCTCCCTGCTCGACGACCCGGAGCGCCGGGCCGCGTTCGGCGCGGCCGCTCGCCGCCGTGCGGTGAGCAGGTACGGCTGGGACCGGGTGGCCGCGCAGACGGAGCTGGTCTACCGCACCATGGCGCACCGGTCGGTGCTCACGGAGGTGGCAGCGGGATGACCGGGACCGGGTGGCTCGGGGAGCACCTCGAGGAGCTGGCGGGCTCCCTCGCCGCGGTGCAGGAGCAGTCGGCGACCGTCGAGGGGTGGGGCTGGCAGCTGGCCGACCGCCTGGTCGCGGGCGGCCGACTGCTCGCTGCGGGCAACGGCGGCAGCGCTGCGGAGGCCCAGCACCTGACCGCCGAGCTGGTCGGGAGGTTCGTCGCCGAGCGGCGGCCGTACTCGGCGATCGCGCTGTGCGCGGAGACCTCGAGCCTGACGGCGATCGTCAACGACTACGGCGCGGAGGAGATGTTCGCCCGGCAGGTCGAGGCGCACGGCAGGGCCGACGACGTCCTCGTCCTGCTCTCCACGTCGGGACGCAGCCCGAACGTCGTGCGCGCCGCCGAGCGCGGTCGGGCGCTCGGGCTGCAGGTGTGGGCGCTCACCGGCCCGGGTCCGAACCCGCTCGCCGACGCAGCAGACGCCGCCGTGTGCGTGCCGGCCGCGTCGACCGCTGGGGTGCAGGCCGTGCACCTGGTGCTCGTGCACGCGCTGTGCGCGGCCGTGGACGCGCACCTGGCCGCGCG
>NZ_CAURTV010000189.1:0-3029 GCF_963527515.1 uncultured Cellulomonas sp.
GGCCGCGACTTGGTGGGTCGCGACGCCGGGCGGGCCGGCTTGCCGGCGGGGGCGGCCGGTGCGACGCCGGGGCCCGACGCCGTCGCGGCGGGAGCGGACTTCTGCTCCTGCTCGAACGCGGCCTCGGCGCGCGTCGCCCGGTCGAGGGTGGCCCGGTCAGGGTTGTGCCCGAGCAGGTTGCGCAGCTCGTCGAGGTAGGACGTGATCGACTCGCGCTGCCGGTTGAGGTCCTCGACCTGGCGGGTCGCCGACGTCCGCTCGCGCTCGGACTCGATCATCGCGTCCGAGATCTGCTTCTCGGCGTGCTCGCGGGCCTCAGCCACCACCCGGTCGGCGTTCTTGCGCGCGTTGGAGATGAGCTCCTTGGCGTGCTGCTCGGCGTCGGTGCGTACCTTGTCCGCCTGCGCCAGCGCCTTGGCCACGCGCTGCTCGGCCTCGGCGGCGTGCGCCTCGGCGTCGCGGACCAGGCGGTCGGTCTCGGCGCGGGCGGTCTCGTGCCGCTGCGCGTCCTCGCGCTCGGCGGCCTCGCGCCGCGACGCGATGGTCAGCTCGGCGTCGGCCAGCTGCTGCTCCGCGGTGCGGATCATCTCGTCGGCGTGGGTCTTCGCCGCCGTGGTGAGCTCGGCGGCCGACCGACGGGCCTCCGTCAGTGCGCGCTCGACCTCCAGGCGGGTGCGCTCGCGCAGCTCGGTGGTCTCCCGCTCGGCCGCGGCGCGCAGCTCGGTGGTCTCGCGTGCGGTGACCTCCTGGAGCTCGGCCGCCTCGCGCGTCGTGACGTCGCGCAGGTGGGCGGTCTCGTGCGTGGTCCGCTCCCGCAGCTCGGTGGTCTCCCGCTCTGCGGCGGCACGCAGGTCCGTGGCGTAGCGCTCGGCCTCCCCGCGCAGGGCGACGACGGTCTGCTCCGCGTCGGCCCGCTGCGCCGCGAGCTCGTCGGACGTCTTCGAGCGCAGCTCGCCGGTCTCGCGCTCGGCCTGCGCACGGACGAAGGCCGCGTACTGCTCGGCCTCCACCCGCAGCGCGGCGACCTCGACCGCGACCCGCTGCTGCAGCGCAGCGGCGTCCCGCTCGGCCGCGGCGCGCAGGCCGTCCGCGTACTCCTGGGTCTGCACGCGCAGCGACGTGACCTCCTCGGCCGCCTGCTGACGTGCGGCGTCGACCTCGGCCGCGACGTCGCTGCGCTGCTGGGCCACGTACCGGTCGACCTCGACGCGCGCGCCGGCGAGCTCACCCTCCACGCGCTGGCGCAGCTCCGTGGTGTCGGCGTCGGCGCTCTGCCGCAGGTCCTGCGCGTAGCGCTCGGCCTCCTCGCGCTGCGCGGTCGTCTCGGCCTCGGAGCGCGCCCGCAGCTCGCTCGCGGTGCGCTCGGTCGCCACCCGCAGCTGCGTGGCCTCGTGCTCGACGCTCGCGCGCAGGGTGCCCAGCTCGCGCTCCAGGGAGCTGCGGCGCTCGCTCTCCTCGGTGGTGATCGCGCTCTGGATCCGGGCGGCCTCCCGCTCGGCGGAGCCGACGAGCTCCTCGGCGCGGCGCTGGGCGGCAAGCAGCGTGCTCTCCGCCTCCGCCTGGGCCGTCGTCTTGACCTCGTCCGCCTCGCGGCGGGCGGTCGCGACCAGCTCGGCGACCTCGTTCTCCGCGCGGGCACGCAGCTGGCCGGACGAGAGCTTGGCGCGGGCGAGCGCGTCGGCGGCCTGGGCGTTGGCCTGCGTCACGACGTCGGAGGACTGCTCCTCGGCGGAGCGCAGCAGCTGCTCGATGCGGGAGCCCAGTCCGGAGTACGTGGGCCGCTCGGCCTCGCGCAGCTGGCGGTGCGCCTCGGAGAGCTCGCCGGACACCTGCATCGCGCGCCCGTCCAGGGCCTCGACCTGGGCGCGGGCGTCGGCGAGGGCCTTCTCCAGGCCCGAGATGCGGGCGTCGACGGCCTCTCGCTCGTAGCCACGGAAGTTGACGACGGGGAACGGGGGCCGGGCGTCGGGCACGAGAAGTCCTCCTGGGCACTGTGGCTCCGCGTGGAGCTGCCTCGGACGAGGCGCTCGTCACCTTCCGGAGCCCGCCGGTCAGGATACCCGTGTTCACCCCGCTGCGGTCGGGACCGACCAGGGCGGGCACACGCGGGAAGCACACGCGGACGGATCCGTCCACTCGATCCCGGTTCGGTCGTGACGTGCGCCTCTGCCTATCCTGGAGGTTCTCGTCCCTGGAGGATCCTGCGTGCTCAAGCGACTGATCATCGCGGTCGTCGGTGTCGTCGGACTGGTCGTCATCGGTCTCGGCATCGCGTCGGCGACCGTCTGGCGGGCCGACGACGTCCTCGTTGCCACGACGACGGGCGGCCCGCACACCCTGGTGACCGACCCGGGTGTGCTCGAGCTCGGCGGCGACCCGGTGACCGTCAGGGTCAGCGTCCCGGACGACGGCACCGTCGTCCTGGCGGTCGGGCGGGACACCGACGTCACCGGCTGGGTCGGCACCGACGCGCACGGCCGGGTCACGGGCCTGTCCGGGTGGCACACGCTCGCCGTCGACGACGTGGAGGCGCCGGTCCCGACGCCCGCGCCGACCGATGCCGAGGCGCCCGCCGACGCCGCGACGCCCGCGCCGACGGAGGACGCCGCCGAGGCGCCCGTCGCCGCCGACCCCACAGGGTCGGACCTGTGGGTGGCGCAGGAGACCGGGACCGGTTCCGCGGAGCTCGTGTGGCCCGCGCAGGAGGGCCGCTGGAGCCTGCTCGCGGTCAGCACCGGCGAGTCCGCCCCGACGCTCGCCCTCGAGTGGCCCCGGGTGGTCACCACACCGTGGCTCTGGCCGTGCGTCGCGGTGGGCTCGCTGCTGGTGCTGCTGGCGGGCTGGCTCCTGCTGCGCGAGCTGCGCCGCCGCCGTGCCGGGACCGACGAGCCGACCTGGCACGAGGTGACCACGGGGGCGACCCCCGCGGTGTCGGTGGCCGTCGGCGACGTCGACGACATCCCCGTCCTGACCCGCCGGCAGCTGCGCGAGGCCGCACAGGCCCGGGCGGCGAGGCCGCGCACGGGACC
>NZ_CAURTV010000190.1:0-2773 GCF_963527515.1 uncultured Cellulomonas sp.
GGTGAGGCCCGGGCACGATGCGGCGGCGCGCGAAGTCGGCCGTGAGCAGCGCCCAGGCTCCCAGCCCGACCGCGGCGGCCCGACGCCGTCCGACGAGGGCCGCGACCGCTCCGGCACCACCGGCCGCCACCGTGACGACGTGCCAGGGGAACCGTCCCCGGCCGGTCCCGGCCAGCGCTCGCCAGGCGCGGCCGTGCAGTGCGCGCATCAGCGCGTCGTCCGCGGCGCCCGCCTGCACCCGGACGCTGACCGCGTCGTCGGCGGGTCGGACCGGGTGGTCCGTCGCCCGAGAACCCCGCACCAGGCGCCAGCCGGCCAGCCGCAGCCGCAGCGCCAGGTCCGCGTCCTCGCGGTACGCGCGCGGGAACCGCTCGTCGAAGCCCTGCACCTCGTCGAGCGCCTTCCGCCGGAACGCCATGTCGGCCGTCGCCCACAGCGCGTGCTCCAGGCCCGCGGTGCTGCGCTCCCAGTCCGTGGGCCTGCGATCGTGCGGCAGCGGCACGCGCAGGCGGGCCTGCGTGCCGGCGACGTCCGGGCCCGCGGCGGCCAGGTCGTCGAGCAGGCCCCGGGCCCAGCCGGGCGGGAGGACGACGTCGTCGTCGAGGAACGCGACCCACTCGGTGGCCGTCCTGCGCCAGCCGGCGTTGCGCGCGGCGGCCGGGCCCCGACCGCCGGTCCGGACGACGACGGTAGGCCAGGGGAGGTCCGGCACCACGAGCGGCAGGGTCGTGGTCAGCGGACGGTCGTCGCAGACCACCACGCGTGACGGGCCTGGCGTCGCCGCCGTCCAGTTCTGCGCGACGAGGCCCGACAGCAGGACGTCGAGAGACGGCCGCCCGACCGTGGGGACGACGATCGACCAGGACGGCGGCTGCCCCATCAGCTCGCGGCCCGGAACAGCTCGGCGCGCCGCACCAGGTGCGGGCCGAGGACGAGGAGGTCCACCGGCGCCGACCCGAACAGCTCGAGCGCGTCCCTCGGGTCGTCCACCATCGGGCGTCCGGCCGTGTTCAGGCTCGTGTTGATCACCACGGGCAGGCCGGTGCGGTCCCGGAACGCCTCGATCGTCGCGCCGAGCCGGGGCTGTGTCGCGGGGTCGACGGTCTGGATGCGGGCCGTCCCGTCCACGTGCACCGCGGCGGGGATGCGGTCGCGCCACTGCGGGTCCACCTGGTGCACGAAGAGCATGTACGGGCTGGGCAGCGGTCCGCCCGAGAAGATCTGGTCGGCGTGCTCCAGCAGCACCATCGGTGCCACCGGCCGGAACTGCTCGCGGCCCTTGACGTCGTTCAGCCGCTCGAGGTTCTCCGCATGCCCCGGGTGCGCGAGCAGGGAGCGGTGCCCCAGCGCGCGCGGGCCGAACTCCGCCCGCCCGTCGAACCAGGCGACCACCCCGTCGGCGGCCAGCACGTCCGCCACCTCACCTGCCAGGTCCTCGGGCGTGCGGAACGGAACGGCCGCGGCGCGGAGCCAGTCGGCGAGTGCGTCGTCGGACCACTCGCGGCCGAGGGAGGCGCCGGGCATCGGCTGCGGGACGTCGCCCAGCTCGGCGGCGAGCTGCATCGCGGCGCCGAGCGACGTCCCTGCGTCTCCGGCGGCCGGCTGCACCCAGACGTCGTCGAACCCGCTCTCGCGCCAGATCCGGGAGTTGGCCACGCAGTTCAGCGCGATGCCGCCGGCCATGGTCAGCACCCGGTCGCCCGTGCGCTCGTGCAGCCAGCGCGCCAGGTCGACCAGGACCTCCTCGAGGCGGGCCTGGACCGAGCACGCCAGGTCCGCGTGCTCGCCGCCCCATGTGCCGTCGTCGATCCGACGTGGTGCCCAGCGGGTCCAGTCGGGTGCCTCCGCGACGAAGCCGCCGTCGCCGGTCGGGTAGATCAGCGACCGCAGGTCGTCCAGGAACGCAGGCTTCCCGTACGAGGCGAGCGCCATGACCTTGTACTCGTCGCTCGACCGCAGGAAGCCGAGGTGCTCCGTCAGGGACTCGTAGACCAGGCCGAGGGAGCTCGGCAGCTCCTGCGTGGCCAGCACGTCCAGCCGTCCGCCGACGTAGCGGCCGGCGAGGTGCGAGGCGCGCTCGCCCCGGCCGTCCAGGACGAGGACGCTGCTCTCCTCGAACGGGGACGCGAGGGCGGCGGACGCCGCGTGGGCGACGTGGTGCGGGACGTACCGCACGATCGACGGGTCGATGCCCGGCAGGGCGCTGGTGAGGAACCCGGGCACCCGCTGGGCGTACGTGGTGCGCAGGTGGTCCCACGGGTCGTCGAGCCCGAGGTCCTCGGCGTCCTTGGCCAGGGCGGGGTCCCACCCGTACGCCACGGCGTCGAGGTCCTGCGGCCGCAGCCCGGCCTCCGCCAGGCACCAGCGCATGGACAGCTCGGGCAGCTCCCAGGCCGAGAACGGGACGGGCCGCTTGCCGTGCTTGCGGCGGCTGAACCGCTCCTCCTCGGCGGCGGCGACCACGTGGCCGTCGACGACGAGGGCGGCGGACGGGTCGTGATAGATCGCGTTGATCCCCAGGACGCGCATGAGTGGCAGGCCTCTCATCGGTGGTCCAGAGTCGTGCGTGTTCTGCACACGATGAGTGGTGCTCGCTTCTGGTCGCCACTGTGGAGCACTTCTCCGAGAGCCGCACGTTGAACCGCTTCTCGGTGTCCCGCCCGCCGTCAGTGCGCCCCCCGTGCGCGCGCGGCCGTGACGGCGCCCCCGACGCCCGTCGTCCAGGGCTCGCCGTGCCCGGGCAGCACCGTCGTCGCGGCGGTCGCCGCCAGGG
>NZ_CAURTV010000191.1:0-2720 GCF_963527515.1 uncultured Cellulomonas sp.
GCGAGGGCCAGGACCGCGGCGAGCAGGGCGCCGAGCGCGACACGGCGCGGTCGGAGGGAGGTGGTGTGGTCAGACACGTGGTGCACTCCTCGAGGTGGTGGCCGACGACGTCGTCGGGCCGCTCGCGGTCACCGCTCCGTCGCGGGACCGACCTGCATCCGCCCGACGCGCACCGGGTGGTGGCGGCGCACGGCAACGCGGGTGGGACCGGCGGGACCGGTCCCGGAGGAGGTGTGCCGACCGCCGGGATCCCGGTGGAGGGCGCGCTGCACCGGCGGGGCGGGGCACTGCAATGCGCCCTGCAACGACGGTGAAACTTGCTGCAACCGGACACTAGGGGAGGTCTCCCCGGCCGTCAACCGCGACCTAGGCTCTGCTCGTGACCGACTCCCCCGCACCCCGCCCGACGGCTGCCGCACCTCTCGACGGCGTCGGTCTGGCCACCGGCGTCGGCGCCTACGTCCTGTGGGGGGTGCTCCCCCTGTACTTCCCGCTGCTGGCCCCGGCCGGCGCGGTCGAGATCATCGCGCACCGCGTGGTCTGGTCCCTGCTCTTCTGCGCGCTCCTGCTCCTCGTCACACGCACCTGGGACACGTTCGTCGCGGCTCTGCGCAACCGCCGGACCCTCGGGGTGCTCGCGATCGCGGCGGTCCTCCTGGCCGTCAACTGGCTCGTGTTCGTGTTCGGCATCCTCACCGACCGGGTGGTCGACGCCGCGCTGGGGTACTTCATCAACCCGCTCGTCACGGTCACGCTCGCGGTGGTCGTGCTGCGCGAGCGGCTGCGCACCGTGCAGTGGGTCGCCCTGGGGTTCGGTGCGGCCGCGGTGGTCGTCATCACCGCCGGGTACGGGCAGCTGCCCTGGATCGCGCTGACGCTCGCCCTGAGCTTCGGGTTCTACGGGCTGCTCAAGAACCGCGTCGGGCGCAGCGTGGGCGCGGTGCCCGGCCTCGCGGTGGAGACCCTCGTCCTCGCGCCGGTCGCGCTCGGGTACCTGGTCTGGATGGGCGCCGCCGGCTCGGGCACGTTCGGGGCGTTCGGGCCCGCGCACGCCCTGGTCCTCGTCTCGTCGGGCGTCGTCACGTCCGTCCCGCTCCTGCTCTTCAACACGGCGGCCCGACGCCTGCCGCTGTCGATGATCGGGCTGCTGCAGTACGTGGCCCCGATGCTCCAGTTCCTCATCGGCGTCCTGGTGCTGCACGAGCAGATGCCGCCGGCCCGCTGGTGGGGCTTCGCACTGGTGTGGCTCGCCCTGGCGGTCCTCACGGTCGACGGCGTCCGCCACGGCCACGCGCAGCGGCTGAGCCGCCGGGACACCGAGGTCAGCGCCGCAGCGTCGCGTCCACCACGATCGCCGTGACGTTGTCCCGCCCGCCCGCGGCGAGCGCCGCGGCCACCAGCCGGTCCGCCGCGGGCTGGGCAGCGTCCTGGGACCGCAGCTCCGCCTGGATCCGCGCGTCCGACAGCTCGTCCGTGAGCCCGTCCGAGCACACGAGCATGCGGTCGCCCGGGCTCACCGGGAGCAGCCACACGTCCGGCTCCACGCTCGTCGCGCCGCCGCCCAGCACGCGGGTCACCACGTTGCGCCGCGGGTGTCGGCTCGCCTCGTCGGCCGGGACCAGTCCGCTGGCCACCAGCTCCGCAACCTCCGAGTGGTCGAGGGTGACCTGCTCGAGCACGCCGCCGGCCATGCGGTAGGTCCGGGAGTCCCCGACGTTGAGCACGAGCCAGCACGGGGTGTCGTCGTGATCGGTCAGCACCACCCCGGTCGCCGTGGTGCCCGGCCGCCGGCCCGTGGTCGCCGGCAGGGCGCGCACCGCGGCGTGCGCCCGGCGCACGGTCCGACGGACGTCGTCGGGACCGAGGACGCCCTCGCTCAGCTCCCGGAGCACCTCGATCGCCGTGCGGCTGGCGAGCTCCCCAGCCTCGTGCCCGCCCATGCCGTCGGCCACCAGGTAGGCGCCGTCCGCGGCCCAGACGCTGTCCTCGTTGCGAGCCCGCTGACCGCGAGCCGTCGCCACGCCGACGTCCAGGCGCACCCGGGCGTCGGTCATCCGCGTGCTCTCTTCGCCCGGCGTCGCTGCTGGGCGGACGGCGTCCTCACGGCGGACATGCTACGGGTCCGGACTGTCCTGGTGCAGACCAGCCTTGTCGCAGGTCACCGGGCGTGCACGACCAGGCTGCGCCGGCCGAACCGGACGGTCCACCCGGGCCCGACCACGGCGCGGGTTTCCGGGAGCAGCGCCGCGCTCCTGCCGTCCGGACCGACGAGCACCGTGCCGTTGGTGGAGCCCCGGTCGAGGACCCAGAGACGTCCACCCGGCTCGGGGCCGAAGGCCAGGTGCACCTTGGAGACCGAGCGGTCGGGGTCGTCGATGGGCACCAGGTGGACCACCCCGTCCTCCGCGCCCGGGCTGCGACCGACCAGCCCGTCCCCCGTGACGTCCAGCGCCTCACCCGTGTCGAAGCGCAGGTGCAGCCGGAGCTGCAGCGTGCCGGGACCCGGGTCCGGGTTCTGGTCCGCCGGTCGGACCGCACGCAGCCCGGGACCGGGCGCCCCGACCGTCGGCATCGCCGCCGTCACGGGGTCCGGGACGTCGATCACCGGGCCGGGCGCGGGCAGCAGTCGGCGAGGGTCCGCGCCGGGCACCTCGGTGATGACGGGCGCGGGGGCGGGCCGATCGGCGTGCCGAGCGCGCCGGACCGGGGCGCCCCCGACC
>NZ_CAURTV010000192.1:0-2697 GCF_963527515.1 uncultured Cellulomonas sp.
GGCGTTCCACGTCTGGAACGACCCCGCCGACGCCGCGCGCGCGGCGGCTGCCCTGAGCAACTCCTGAGGGCAACCTGAGGGAAGACTCGGGGGTCTCCCCGATATCCCTGGACTGGCCGACCCCAGGATGCTGGGATCGCACCAGCACGCAGGACCGGCGCCCGGACGAGGTATCTCCCGCCGCGCGGCCCGCACCTCCATCTGTCGTCGTCGACTCCCCGCAGAAGGAACACCCATGTCCAAGGTCGCCGGTTGGATCACCCATCGCTACCTCAAGTTCGGCGTCATCGTCTTCTGGCTCGTCGCCGTCGCACTCCTCGGCCCGCTCGCGGGCAAGCTGACCGGCGCGCAGGACAACGACGCGAAGTCCTGGCTCCCCGCGAACGCCGAGTCGACCGAGGTGCTCGACGTGGCCGCCGGGTTCCGGTCCGCCAACACGATCCCCGCGGTCATGGTGTACGAGCGGGCCGACGGCCTCACCCCGGACGACCTGGCCGCGATCCAGGCGGACGCGCAGGACTTCGGCGCGCTCGGCACGCTCGACGGCGAGGTCGTCGGACCGATCCCCTCGGAGGACGGCCAGGCGGCGCAGATCATCGTGCCGCTCGACCTGGGCTCCGACGGCTGGAACCTCGCCGCTGACGCGGTCGCGGACCTGCGGGCCACCGCCGAGGACGGCCCCGACGGGCTCGACGTCTACGTCACGGGTCCGGCCGGGTCAGCCGCCGACTCCTCCGAGGCGTTCGAGGGCATCGACGGCACCCTGCTGTACGCCGCGGTGGCCGTCGTCATCGTCATCCTGCTCATCACCTACCGCAGCCCGGTGCTCTGGCTCCTGCCGGTGATCTCCGCGGGCGTGGCGCTCACCGTGTCGCAGGCCCTGATCTACCTGCTGGCGGAGAACTACGACCTCACCGTCAACGCGCAGAGCGCCGGCATCCTCACGGTCCTCGTGTTCGGCGCGGGGACCGACTACGCCCTGCTGCTGGTGGCGCGCTACCGCGAGGAGCTGCGCAAGCACGGCGACCGCCACGAGGCCATGTCGCTCGCCCTGCACCGCGCCAGCCCCGCGATCGTCGCCAGCGGTGCGACAGTCGCCATCGGCATGCTCAGCCTGCTCTTCGCCACCATGAACTCGACCGCCGGCCTCGGCCCGGTGGCGGCCGTCGGCGTCGGCGTCGCCGTGCTCGTCATGCTCACCCTGCTCCCGGCGCTGCTGGTCACGTGCGGGCGATGGATCTTCTGGCCGCGCACCCCCAAGCTCGGGGACGGCGAGCCGTCCGAGCACGGCTTCTGGGCCCGGGTGGGCAGCCGCATCGAGCGCCGCCCGCGGGCGACGTGGATCGGCACGTCGGTGATCCTGGCGGTCGCGTGCGTCGGCATCGTCAGCCTGAACGCCACCGGCCTGACCACCGAGGAGTCGTTCCGGGGTGTCCAGCCCTCGATCGTGGGCGAGAAGGAGCTCGCCGAGCACTTCCCCGGCGGTGCCGGCACCCCGGTCGTGGTCATCGCGAACGCCGGCCAGGCCACCGAGGTCGCCACCGCCTTCGCCGGCGTGGAGGGCATCGACCCGGCCAGCGTGACCGAGCCCGCCGTCGTCGGCGACGTCGCCTACGTCGAGGGCACGCTCACCTCGGCCCCCGACAGCGACGAGGCCTTCGACACGGTCGACCGGGCGCGCGAGGCCGTGCACGCCGTGCCCGGGGCGGACGCGCTCGTCGGCGGCACCACCGCCGTCACCCTGGACGTCCAGCGGGCCTCCGCGGACGACAACCGCCTGATCATCCCGATCATCCTGCTGGTCGTCTTCGTCATCCTCATGATCCTGCTGCGGGCGGTCCTGGCCCCGCTGGTCCTCATCGGCACGGTGGTGCTCTCGTTCGGTGCCGCCATCGGCATCAGCGCGCTCGTGTTCCGGTACGTGTTCGGCTACGCCGGCGCGGACACGTCGTTCCCGCTGTTCGTCTTCGTCTTCCTGGTGGCCCTGGGGATCGACTACAACATCTTCCTCATGACCCGGGTGCGGGAGGAGGCGCTGCGGATCGGGCACCGCCGCGGCGCGCTGGTGGGCCTGGCCGCCACCGGCGGGGTGATCACGTCGGCCGGACTGGTCCTGGCGGGGACGTTCGCCGTGCTCGGCACGCTGCCGCTGGTGGCGTTCGCCGAGATCGGGTTCGCCGTGGCCTTCGGGGTGCTGCTGGACACTCTCGTGGTCCGGTCGGTGCTGGTGACGGCGCTCAACCTCGACATCGGCAAGGCGATGTGGTGGCCGAGCGCGCTGAGCCGGCAGAAGGACGAGGACACCTCGTCGGCCCAGCCGGTCCCGGTCTCGGTGTCCTGAGGCCGGGGCACCTCACAGGGCGCTGCGGAACGCCTCCAGCGCGTGCGGGGAGAAGAGCACGAACCGCACCAGCTCCACGCCGCCCGTCCAGCCCCGCACGGCATCGACCGCGATCCGCGCGACGTCCTGGACCGCCCAGCCGTACACGCCCGCGCTCACCGCGGGGAACGCGACGCTCTGCACACCCAGCCCGGCCGCCACGTCCAGCGACCGGGTGAAGCACGACGCGAGCAGCGCGGCGTCGGTCTGCCCCGCGTGCCGGTCGGGCCCCACGGTGTGCACCACCCAGCGCGCGGGGAGCCGGAAAGCGGGCGTCGCGACGGCGTCGCCGACGGGCAGCCCGGCGGGCAGCACCG
>NZ_CAURTV010000193.1:0-2580 GCF_963527515.1 uncultured Cellulomonas sp.
ACCTTCGGGGGGGCGCTCGGCGCCGGTGTCGGTGCGACGGCGGGGCCGCGCTGCGCCTCGATCGTGCTCGCCGCCAGCTGGGCGGACGCGAACAGCGCCGCGGTCGGCCCCGTCTCCGTGATCGGCACGAACCCGTCCGGCAGCTGCCCGTTGCCCGGCCCGCTCACCTGGCCCTCCGTGGTCGCGGTCCGGATGAACTGCGCCACGTGACCGGCGGCGGTCGGGTCCAGGCCGGACACGCGCGCCGCCGTGCTGACGATCATCGTCCCGGGGTAGTCGGCCGGGTCGAGCGCCGCCCGGTCGAGCGTGAACGGCTCGCCGGTGCCCGCCTGCGTCGCCTGCGCGACGGCCGTCGACATCGTCGCCACGCTCGGTGCGACGAAGGTGGCATCCGGGCCGGAGCCCGCGGTCCGCAGCTCGGCGGTGCGCAGCCCGTACCGCTCCGCGTCGCCGAGCGAGACGAGGCCGAGCATGAAGCGCACCCCGTAGTTCTGCCGGGCGATGCGGCCGAACTTCCACGGGTCCGTGGTGGTCGACCGCGTGCACTGCGTCTGGACGTTCGGCCACGCGTCCAGGACCGCCTCCGCGATCTTGCGCAGGCTGTTCACCGGCGCCGCGACGAGGCCGAGGTATGGGGAGGTGATGAGCTGCTCGCACTCCCGGGTGCTCTGGCGCACGTACGTGTCGAGCATCGGCCAGTCCTCGCGCGGCAGCTCGATGTCCTGGTAGCTCGGGTTGACCCGCATCCCCCACGGATCGGGCTCGCCCGCGACGAACGCTCTGGCCTCGGGGTCCGCGGCGATGTAGGCCGTCACCGCGGTCATCACGTCGGACGCCTCCGACAGGGACAGGATCGTGGCCTTCGCCTCCGCCGCGACGGTGGACAGGCCCGGGTTGAGCTCGATGAACTCGGGGTCGGTGTTGAGCGCGAGGGGGTTGTTCTCGAGGCCCTCGTGCGCCCGGACGTCGGTGGTGGCCGGGTAGGACTGGGTGAGCAGCTTGGCCAGCAGGCGCGGGGTCATCCGCAGCTGCGTCAGCTCGCCGGCGTTGTCGGGCAGGTCGGCGACGAACGCCACCCCGAACCCCGTGACCGCGGTCGGGGCGTAGGCGAGGTCCACCGTCGAGCCGCGCGCGGCGTCGGAGACGAACGCCGCCACCGCCTCGCCGCTGCCCAGCAGCCGCAGCGCCGCGGACTCCGGCATCCGGTTGTGCTGGAGCTTGAACCGGTCGGCGCGCAGGCAGTACGCGGGCGCCCACTGCAGCGACGCCTGGTTGAGCAGCTCCGAGCCGTACATGCCGACGGGTGAGCGCGAGTCCAGGACGTCGCAGGCGTCCGGAGGCAGCGCGAAGCTCAGCGGCACGCTGAACCGGTTGCGCCAGTTCGACTCCGACCACCAGAACCGGGGCGAGACGGCGTCGTCGACGCCGACGTCGGACAGGTTGGACGACCCCGGCTCGAAGTCACCCTCCTGCCGGCACGCCACGTCGGCGTCGAGGCAGCTGATGCCCATGATCGGGATGACGACCAGGGTGCACGGGACGTCCGTGGAGCACCCGAGCGACTCGTTCTCCGTCGCCGTGCGCATCTCGAACTGCACGTCGCCGGTGCCGTCCAGGTTGGTGAAGGCCGCCACGTCGGAGGGCGGCAGCGCGGCGTCGACCGCGGACTCGGGGGCGATCGTGGTGCTGCTGCACGACGGGTAGACCGTCCCGTTCGCGGCCTCGAAGGGCAGCAGGTGCTGCGCGAAGATCGCGCCCGGCAGCAGCCCGCACTCGGCGGGCCAGTCCGCGATCGTCTCCTGGTCCGCCCGGTCCCCCTCGGTCGCGTGGCGGTCGTGCCGCCAGACACCCGCGGCGACCACCCCGGCGGCGTAGCGCTGCAGGTAGGTCGAGGTCCAGCAGGTCTGCGGACGCAGCCGTTCCGCCTCCGGGGCGGCGGGGTCGTCGACACCCCGGCACTGCAGGATGACGACGGGGTACTCCTGGTTCATGCCGTTGAACCCGAACGGGTCGGCCGCCCGGCCGGCGCTCGGACGCGCACCCGACCAGCTCACGTGGATCCGCTCGCGGCCCCGCAGGCTCTGCGTGCGGTCCACCTGCACGGTCACCTCGCGCGTGTCGACCGTCGTCGCCGTGCCGTCGGCGGCGAGGTGCTCGCGGGTGAGGGTCTTCGTCTGCCGGTAGTCGACCGGGTCCGCCGCGCCCGCGGACGGGGCGACGACGAGGCCCGTGAGCGCCAGCGTGCCGACCACCGCAGCCCAGGCGCCTGCACGGCGCAGCGTCGAGGTGGCCATCAGAGGGCCGCCCGTCGGCGGGCGCGCACGGCGAGGAGGCCGGGCACGAGCACGATCGCGAGCAGCTCCGCCGCCGCGAGGACACCGAACGCCACGCTGCCTCCGGCCGGCCGTGCCACCTGCGTGGACACCGAGCCGCTGGCGACGTCGGACCCGCCGGGGCCCGAACCACCCACGGGGAGCCCGGTCTCCGGGTCGATCGTCAGGGCGTCGTCGGCGCCCGCCACCGCGCCGTCCGGCGTCAGAGCGCCCGCCTCGACCGTGTCGCCGCCGCCCGCCCCTGACC
>NZ_CAURTV010000194.1:0-2566 GCF_963527515.1 uncultured Cellulomonas sp.
TCGCGGCGCCGCCGGCCCCGGGGCCCGTGCCGCGGCTGCCGCCCCGGCCCGCCCTGTCCACAGGGTGATCCCTCGGCGGGGCAGGTGGTTCGGGGGCGGTCGCCGGGTTAGCGTGGGGGTCTGAGCCGTTGGCGCAGCGGACCGATCCTCCGGGTCGTCCGCGTCGCCTCCGGGAGGAGGTGACGCCGCCCGACTGCCCCTGGGGCAGCCCATTGCACTGTCACCCGGGCGGGCTCGTCCCGTCCCTGGCCCTCCAAGGAGGCTCACATGGAGATCGTGGTTGCAGGCCGGCACACCGAGGTGCTCCCGAAGTACCGGGCGCACGTCGAGCAGAAGCTCGCGAAAGTCGAGCAGCTGGCCCCCCGCGCTCAGCGCATCGACGTCGTCGTGTCGCACGAGACGAACCCTCGACAGGCGGGAAGCAGCGAGCGGGTCGAGCTCACCGTCATCGACCGGGGGCCCGTGATCCGCGCCGAGGCGTGCGCCGACGACAGGTACGCGGCCCTGGACCTGGCCCTCGGGAAGCTGCTCGAGCGGCTGCGTCGGACGCGTGACCGGCGCAAGGACCACCGCAACCACACTCCGATCGCCCCCGTCGACGTGCGTCCGCCCGAGCCCGAGGCCGAGGCGTCCGCCCCGGTCGACCCGGCCGCCGCCGTCGAGACCACCCTGGGCGACTCGCCCGTGGTCATCCGCGAGAAGGTGCACCAGGCGCAGCCCATGACGGTCGACGACGCGCTCTACGAGATGGAGCTGGTGGGGCACGACTTCTACCTGTTCATCGACGCCGAGACCGCCCAGCCGTCGGTCGCCTACCGGCGCCGCGGCTGGAGCTACGGCGTCATCAAGCTCGACGCGGCGGTCACCGCGGCGCCGCTGGCCGCAGTCGGCGGCTGAGCCCACCCGGCCTCTCCGGCGCCCGGTCGGTCCTCGTGACCGGCCGGGCGTCGCCGTGCCGGTCGCCGAGCCGGCCACCGTGTGGGCGCCGCACGGCAGGATGAGCGTGTGATCCCCGCAGGTGCCGCCCCCGAGCGTCTCTCCCTGTCGCAGGCCCGCCGCATCGCGCTGCGTGCGCAGGGCCTGGACCGGCCCCGCCCGCAGCGTGCGACGCCCGCCACCATGCGCCAGTTCCAGCAGGTGGTCGACCGCCTCGGCGTGCTGCAGATCGACTCGGTGAACGTGCTGGCGCGCGCGCACCTCATGCCGGCGTTCTCGCGCATCGGCGCCTACGACCCGGCGCTGCTCGACCGCGCCGCTGGTCAGGCCCCACGCCGGCTCGTCGAGACGTGGGCCCACATGGCCTCGTTCGTGCCCCCCGAGACGTACCGGCTGCTCGGGTGGCGGCAGCGGGCGTACCAGCGGGAGGCGTGGGGGACGATCGCCCAGGTGCCGCTCACGCACTCTCCGGTGGTCGACGAGGTGCGGGCGATCATCACCGAGCGCGGCCCGGTGACCGCCCGCCAGGTGCAGGAGGGCTTCGAGGCCGAGCACCCCACCACCCGTGAGGAGTGGGGGTGGAACTGGACGGTGGCCAAGCAGGTCCTCGAGTTCCTGTTCTTCACGGGCGAGGTCACGTCGGCGGGACGCAACGGTGCGTTCGAGCGTCGGTACGACCTCACGTCGCGGGTGCTGCCCGCGGACGTCCTCGCCGCTCCGGAGCCGTCCGACCAGGACGCGGTGCGCGCCCTGGTGGAGATCTCCGCCCGGGCGCACGGGATCGGCACGCTCCGCTGCTTCGCGGACTACTTCCGCATCAAGCTGGACCGGGTCTCCCCGGCGGTCGCGGACCTGGTCGAGGACGGGGTCCTGCAGGAGGTGACGGTGGACGGCTGGAACCAGGGGCGCGTGTGGCGGCACCGCGACGCCGACCTGCCTCGCCGGGCCTCGGGCACCGCCCTCCTGAACCCGTTCGACCCGCTGGTCTTCGAGCGCCGCCGCGTCGAGGCGCTGTTCGGGCTGCGCTACCGGATCGAGATCTACGTGCCGGAGCCGAAGCGGGTCTGGGGCTACTACGTGCTGCCGTTCCTGCTCGGCGAGTCGCTGTCGGCCCTCGTGGACCTCAAGGCGGACCGGCAGGCGGGCGTGCTGCGGGTGCACGCGGCCCACCGCAGCACGGGACCGGACACCCCCGTGGCGTCGCGCACCGCCGACCTCGTCGAGCCACTCGCGGGAGAGCTGCGCACGCTCGCCGGCTGGCTCGGGCTGGACGAGATCGTGGTCGGCGACCGGACCGGGCTCCTGCGCGGGGACCTCGCGGTGGACCTCGCGCAGGCCGTGCGGGCGGCATGACGCACGAGACCCGGCCGCGCGACTTCGCCCTGGTCGCGCTCGGCGGCGTGCTCTGGGGGACGGGCGGCCTGGCGGGCGCTGCCCTGGCCGACGCCGCCGGTCTGCCGCCGATGACGGTCGCCGCCTACCGCCTGCTCGGCGGTGGCGGCGTGCTCCTTCTCGCGCTCGCGGTCACGGGCGCCCTGCGCGGCCTCGGCCGGACGCGCCCGGCCGTCGGCCTGGTCGTCGAGACCGCCCTGCTCGCCGCCGTCTACCAGGCCGCGTACTTCGCGGCCGT
>NZ_CAURTV010000195.1:0-2563 GCF_963527515.1 uncultured Cellulomonas sp.
GTTCCGGCCACGGCCCAGTCGGGCACGCTCACCGCCGGACGCGGCGGACGCAGCGGCACCGGCTCGGCCGGGCCCACCCGCCGTGGCGGTACTGCGTCGACGGCCGTGGGTCGGCCCCGCACCGGACGCACGTCGAGCACCTCGTCCCGGGCGGCCAGGTCGTGCCAGCCGCGGCGACGGCCCGTCCGGTCGAGGAGGGGTGACAGCAGGACGACGAGCAGCCCGACGCCGAGCGCGAGCACGCCCGCGAGGAGCACCAGACCGCGCACCAGGACCCGGAGCGCGCCCACGGGCAGGCGCGAGTCCACGTCGAGCGTGCGGATGCCGGTGGCCAGCCGCCCGACGGTCCAGCCGGTCCGGCCGTGCAGCACCCACTGGACCAGGGTCACGACGACGACGAGCAGCCCGCCCACGGCGGCGAGGCGGGCGTCGTCCTGGATCCGCGCCAGGGGAACGAGCCACCCGCCGAGCAGGAGCAGGATGCCGAGGTCGATCAGGCTGGCCGCCAGCCGACGGGGCATCGTGGCCGGCGACCGGTCGTCGGCGACGGGGTACGGGGCGTGCACCTGGGCTACCTGGCCTCTCTGAGCTGTCATCGTGAGCGTGCCGGTCGTCGGGGCCGGCGGTCCTTGAGCGACGCGGTGGACACCCGGGCGCGCATCCGCCTGCGCCAGCCGACGCTGTTGGTCATGGCGTCCACGGTCTCTTCGACGTCGGCCCAGTATGCGGTCGCGTGCGCCTCGCTCGGTCGGCCCGCGCTGAACACGGCCCGGTCGGCCGAGCGCGCGAGCGCGCCCACGCGCGCGACGACGGCTGCGCCGTCCGGGCCGTCGGCGAACGAGGCGGAGAGAGCACGTGCCGACTCGTTGCGGGTGGCCAGGGAGCCGGCCGGTCGGCGCAGGTCACGCGCGGTGTCCAGCACCTCGTCCCAGCCCCCGGCCACCCGGGCGACCGGGTCACCGCGGCGACGACGACGGCGCCGACGACGCGCCTTGAGGGCGACGACGACCAGCAGGGGGGCCGCCAGGACGAGCAGCGGCAGACCGACCAGACCGGCCACCCGAGCGATCCGCCACAGCAGGGCGTTGCGGTCGTCCTGCGCGTCCGGGTCGTCCGTCTGCGGCTGCTCGGTGTCCTCGTCGGGCGGTGTCACGGCACCCGGCGGCGGCGGCGGTGGCTGCACCACCTGCGGGTTCGGCTCGGAGGGCTTCTCCAGGTCCTCCTCCTGCGGCGTCTGCTCCGGTGGCGGGGTGGCGTCGAACGGCACCCACCCGTACCCCTGGAACGCGACCTCGACCCACGCCTGGACGTCCGCGCCGGTGACCTCGACAGGACCGTCGGCGCCGTCCTCGGGCACGAACCCCAGGACGACCCGGGAGGGCAGACCCATCTTGCGCACCATGAGCGCCATCGCCGAGGCGTACTGCTCGCCGTCACCCACCATGAGGTCGCCGCCGAGCAGCGTCGTGACCCGGTCGGCCCCGTGGCCCGACAGCGACTCGGTGCCCGACACGTCCATGCCGTGGCTGAAGTACCCCTTCTCCGACAGCCAGCTGGCCAGCGCACGGGTGATCTGCACGGGGCTGCCGGCGTCGCGCGCCACGTCCGCCGCCGTGATCTCGGCGATGTCCGGCACGCCGGCCGACGGCGGCTGGGCGAGGTCGGAAGCGGGCGCGCGCCCCACCTCGCTGTCCTCGGGCACGCGGGGCACCACGACGTCGACGCCGTACTCGAGCCCCTCGCGCAGGCCCCCGGTCAGCACCGCAGTCCCGGTGGCGTCGTTGTACCGCAGGCCGCTCGCGGTGTCGGTGCCCTCGAGGTCGAAGGACGTGGCCAGGCCGACCGTCGGGAGCCAGATGCCGGCCAGCTCCTCGATGCGGAAGTCGACGCGGGCCCGCTCACCGCGCGCAGTGGTCTCGATCAGCGGGCCGACCCGGCGGAACTGCCCGGACGCCTGCGCCGAGCCGTCGCCGGCCACGTTCCACACGACGCCGTCGTACCGGTCCATCGTGGCCAGCCGCACCCGGGCGCCGTCGGGCAGGCCGGTGACCGTGAACAGCGGGAGGTCCTTCTTGACGTAGTCGCGGAAGGCCGACAGCGGGCTCGGGTAGGCCCGCGGGTCGAACGGTGGCACCAGCTCGTCGCGCACGACCAGCCGCTCGGTCCCGCCCGCCACCAGGGGCGCTCCCAGCACCCCCGCGGTGCCCGCGACCACCACGAGGACGGCCGTGGCCACGACGCGCCGGGCACGCAGCAGGCCGGCGCGCCAGGCGGCCCACGGCAGCAGGACGACGACCAGCGCGAGGCCGGTGACCAGGGGGGCGACGAGGGGTCGCCGGGTGCCGAGGACGATCGTGGCCACGGCAGCGACCACCGGGACCAGGGCGGCCGACGCCGCCGCGGTCCCCGTGCGCGCGCGCAGCGCGACCGACACGGCGACCGCCGAGCCGACCAGCGCCAGCACGTACGCCGCGACGAGCAGCGTCCCTGCACTGCCGACGGGCGGCTGGAGCGTGAGCACCTGCTTCCAGGTGGACGCGACGCCGCGCGCCAGGTCCAGCAC
>NZ_CAURTV010000196.1:0-2528 GCF_963527515.1 uncultured Cellulomonas sp.
GTGCAGGGCGGACCGGGTGCGGCGGCGCAGGGCACGCTCGGCACGCTCGTCGCGGTGCTCCAGCCGGCTGAGGCCCGCCTCGAGACCCCCGAGCACGCGGGTCCGCTCCGCGACGACGGCGGGGTTCCAGTCCCGGACCCGGCGGTCGGCCTCGTACGCCTCGGCCGCGGCCAGGACGACCTCGTGCGCGGCCCGGACGGCGGCGTGCTCGGCCGGGGCGTGCTCGGCGACGGTGTGCAGGCTGACGAGGCGCACCCCGGGCAGCGAGCGGACGCCGGGGTCGACGTCGTGCCGGAGGGCCAGGTCGACGACGGTGAGCGGGGACGGGGTGACGACGCGGGCGGCGGCGAGGGCGTCGACACCCAGGACCGCGCCGGCGGCGCCGCTGCAGGCGACGACGAGATCGACGTCTGACACCTCGGCGGCGAGGTCGGCCGACGCCGGCAGCGACCGGACGCCGCGGGCGGCCGCGAACGCGCCGGCGCGACCGGAGGCGGAGTAGACGCGGATGTCGCCGGCGCCGCGGGCCTTGAGGGCGGCCAGCGAGGCACCCGCGTAGGAGCCGGTGCCGATGAGCACGCAGCGCACCGACGGCCAGTCGGGCAGGTGCTGCTCGGCGATGTCGAGCGCGACGCCCACCACGGAGCGGCCGGTCGCGCCCAGGCCGGTGCGCGCCTCGACGGTGCGCGACACCCGGGAGGCCGCCTGGAAGAGCGACTCCAGCCCGGAGGTCGTGACGCGGTCGCGGCGGGCGGCCGTCAGCGCGCGGCGGACCTGCCCGGCGATCTCGCGCTCACCGACCACCATCGAGTCGAGGCCGCTGGCCACGGAGAAGAGGTGGGCCGCCGCGTCGGTGCCGGTGCGGACGCGCAGGTGCTCGGCGACCTGGGTCAGGGTGTAGCCCGACCGCTCGGCGACGGCGTCGGCTGCGGCGTCGCGCGCGGCCGGCGTGTGCGCGGCGTCGTCGACCTCCAGGTACAGCTCGAACCGGTTGCACGTCGCCAGGACGACGGCACCGGACACGGACGCGACCGAGCCCACGAGCTCGGACGCGACAGCCTGGACGTCCGACGAGAGACGTTCCAGCACATCGAGGTCGAGGTCGTGGTGACTGGCGGCGAGGGACAGCAGCACCACGCCCCCGAGTTAATCATCTCGACAATTGTCCGGCACAATCGAGACCGTGAACCTTCCTTCCTCGCACCCCCTGGCCGACGGTCGGACGACGAATTCTTCGCTCGTCCGTGCGTATTCCGGCGAGGTGCCGCAGCGGCGGCCTGTGTGGTTCATGCGGCAGGCCGGACGGTCCCTGCCGGAGTACCGCGAGGCACGCGTCGGCACCGCGATGCTGGACGCCTGCCTCGACCCGGCACTGGCCAGCGAGATCACCCTGCAGCCCGTGCGGCGGCACGACGTGGACGCGGCGATCTTCTTCTCGGACATCGTCGTGCCCCTCAAGCTGGCGGGCGTCGACGTGGAGATCACGCCCGGCGTCGGCCCGGTGATGGGCTCCGCGGTCCGCACGGCCGACGACGTCGCGCGCCTGCGTGACCTCGGCCCCCTGACGCCGGAGGCGCTGCAGCCCGTCTCTGACGGCGTCGCGCTCACGGTCGACGCGCTCGGCGGGACGCCCCTGATCGGGTTCGCCGGTGCCCCCTTCACGCTCGCCGCCTACCTGGTGGAGGGCGGTCCGTCGCGCGACCACCTGGCCGCCCGCACCCTCATGCACGCCGACCCGGCCACGTGGACCGCGCTCACCGAGTGGGCCGCGGACGTCACCGGGGCCTTCCTGCGCGCGCAGGTGCTCGCCGGGGCCAGCGCGACGCAGCTGTTCGACTCCTGGGCGGGCTCGCTCGGCCTGGCCGACTACACGGGCCGCGTCGCACCGGCGTCGAGCCGCGCGCTGAGCCACGTGCAGGACCTCGGTGTGAAGAAGGTGCACTTCGGCACCGGGACCAGCGAGCTGCTGGGCGCCATGCGCGACGTCGGCGCGGACGTCATCGGCGTCGACTACCGCCTGCCGCTGGACGAGGCGAACCGGCGGCTCGGCGGCACCACGCCGCTGCAGGGCAACATCGACCCGGCGCTGCTGGCAGCCCCCTGGCCGGTGCTCGAGGCGCACGTGCGGGACGTCGTCGCGCGCGGCTCGGTCGCCCCCGGGCACGTGGTGAACCTGGGCCACGGGGTGCCGCCGGAGACCGACCCGACCGTCCTGACGCGTGTCGCCGCGCTGGTGCACGGGATCTGATGACCTGGGACGCGGTCGTCGTCGGTGGGGGGATCGCGGGGCTCGTCGCCGCCCGGGAGCTGGCGCGTGACGGCCTGCGGACGCTGGTGCTGGAGCAGCGTGACGCCCCCGGGGGAGCGGTCCGCGGGCACACCGTCGCGGGGCTGCGGCTCGACGCCGGCGCCGAGTCGTTCGCCACTCGCGGCGGCACGGTCGCGGCGCTGCTGACCGAGCTCGGCCTGGCCGACCTCGTCCGGACCCCCGAGCCGCACGGCTCCTGGGTGCACCTGCCGCACGGCGA